>CABUZU010000081.1 GCA_902496125.1 uncultured Lachnospiraceae bacterium | reverse complement strand
TATTATGCCATGAGTTGTAATAGTAACTATATTCGTAAAGATAGAATTGCCCGTGACCGTAAATGGGTAACGAATACCGAATATGGTTCAATTGATATTACAATTAATTTATCCAAGCCAGAAAAAGACCCGAAAGATATTGCAAAGGCAGGAAAAGCAAAACAGAGTGGATATCCTAAATGTATGCTTTGTAAAGAGAACGAAGGATTTGAAGGTACATTTACTCATCCAGCTCGTCAAAATCATAGAATTATACCGATTACGATTAATAATACACCTTGGTTTTTCCAGTATTCCCCTTATGTGTATTATAACGAACATTGTATCGTGTTTAACTCAAGCCACACCCCAATGGCAATTAATCATGCAACATTTTGTAAGTTGTTTGATTTTGTAAAACAGTTCCCTCATTATTTTGTAGGCTCGAATGCAGACCTTCCAATCGTAGGTGGTTCGATTTTAAGTCATGACCACTTCCAAGGCGGACATTATGAATTTGCAATGGCTAAGGCTAAGATCGAAAAACCCCTTACCTTTAAGGGATTTGAAGATGTTGAAGCTGGTATTGTAAAATGGCCAATGTCTGTTATTCGTATCAAAGGTAAAGATACTGACCGTTTAATTGCACTAGCAGATAAGATTTTAGATGCATGGAGAGGTTATACAGACGAAGATGCTTTCGTTTATGCATATACCGATGAAACACCTCATAATACCATCACTCCAATTGCTAGAAAGCATGGAGAAGACTTTGAATTAGACTTAGTACTTCGTAATAATATTACTACGGATGAATGCCCTTGGGGAGTTTATCATCCAGCAGAGAAATATCATCATATTAAGAAGGAAAATATTGGTTTAATCGAAGTTATGGGACTTGCAGTCTTACCAGCTCGTCTTAAAAATGAGATGGAACATTTACAGAAGGCTATTTTAGCAGGGGAAGACCTTCGTGCAAGCGAAGACCTTGCAAAACATGCAGATTGGGTAGATGAATGGAAACCAAATTATTCATCGATTACAGAAGAAAATATTGAAGGCATTGTACAGGAAGAAATTGGTAAGGTATTCTTAAAAGTACTTGAATGTGCCGGAGTATATAAACGAGATGAAGCAGGACAAGCTGCTTTTGTAAAATTCGTAGATTATGTAAATCAATAATCAATAAACAGACAATAAACAACAAACGATTTCAGAACGCGAAAAACTTTCTAGGCAATCTAGGAAGTTTTTCGCGTTTTTATGTTTAAAATTGTCAAAAAAGGTGATATACTTTGAAAAAAGGAGGAGGACGAGATGAAGAAAAGTCTAATAGTAGTCCTACTATGTATGTTTTTATTAGTAGTATGTCAGAGTAATGAACATGGTCAGAGTAATGAACATGGATTAAGTAAAAAAAATCCAACACAGATAACCATTTGGAATTATTATAATGGAGCACAAGCGATTGCATTTGATAAATTAGTTACCGAATTTAATGCAACCGAAGGCCAGGAAAAAGGAATTGTTGTCGTTTCTGAGAGTAAAGGAAGTATTGACGATTTAGTAAGTGCCATTCAGGATTCCATTGATGGGAAGGCAGGAGCTGAGAAATTACCAAATATGTTCCAGTGCTATTTAGATGTAGCTGTTGATTGGGATGAAAAGAATGATATTTTCGTTAATTTAGATGATTATGTATCAAAGGAACAAAAGGCAGAATATATTAAAAATTATGTAAATGAAGGTAGTTTTGGTAAAAATAATGAATGGAAGTTATTCCCATTTACTAAGAGTACCGAAGTCTTAATATTTAATAAAACCGACTGGGAACCATTTGCTAAGGAATATGGATATACAGAAGATGATTTAAAAACTTGGGAAAGTATTGCGAAGGTATCCGAGGATTATTACAAATGGAGCAATGGTAAGAGCTTCTTTGGTCGTGATTCCTTTGCGAACTATATGATTGTTGGAAGTAAGCAGTTAGGAAAAGAAATTTTTAAAGTCGATAGTGGTAAGGGCACTCTTCAGTTTGATGAAGCAATTATGAGAAGATTATGGGACAATTACTATGTACCATTTGTAAAAGGCTATTATGGACAAGAAGGTCGTTATCGTAGCGATGATATCAAACTTGGTAAAATCGTAGCGATGATTTGTTCAAGCAGTAGTACTGCTTATACACCATCCGAAGTGACAGTAGATGGAAAGACTCATGATATTGATTCCGTTGTACTGCCTCTTCCAAACTTTGAAGGAACGGATGCATATGCAGTACAACAAGGTGCCAATATTGGCGTTGTAAAAAGCGATGAGACAAAAGAATATGCAAGTGTTCTATTTTTAGAGTGGCTTACTCAAACAGAACAAAACTTAGAGTTTTGCGTAGCTACAGGATATCTTCCAGCGAAAAAAGAAGCCAGTACAACAAAGGCTTATAATGATTACGTAACTAAGAATAAAATAGAAGTAGAAGCACTTCAAAATGATACCTTTAATACTGCACTTTCACAGATTGAAAGTGGAACTATGTATAAAGAAGGTGGATTTTCAGGAGAATATAGTGCAAGAAATATTCTAAATACTTCTATGATTGAGTTAGCACAAAAAGATAGAAAGGTCGTATTAAATGCTGTAAAGAAGGGTAAGAAAGAAGAAGAGGTATTAAAATCTTATCTAACTGATGAGCATTTTAAACAGTGGTATGAAGATACCAAAAAAAAGTTAGAAGAGTATTGTAAGTAGGTGTAAAGGTGAAAATTAAACATACAAGAACCTTAAAACATAGGGTATTATTTGCATTAATGTGTATTATGATTTTACAATGTATTGTTTTTTCATGCTGTATTTTACTAACAGGAACGGTTCAGGCACTCGATGAAAGTGCCTGTTCCGTTTTTGATAATTCAGTAAAGACAAATGCAAAGCAATTAGAAGAAAAATTAGTTGGATGGAGTCAACTTGATAAATATGAAGAGTCCATTACTCAAATTGTAGAAAAATTAGCATCAAAAAATAATAAAAAGGTTTCTGAATATGTGAAAAGTAATTCGGCAAAGAAGCAGATTTTAAATGCTTCATTTGAAGAAGTATTAAGATATCTAAGAAATTTAAATTCAACTGGATGTTATATTATTTTAGGTGATGAAAAAGCAGATACATTAAAAGATGCCTTAGTTTTAAGAGATTTAGACCCTGAGAATGATTCAGAAAAAAATTATGATATTTTAGTAGAAGCAGGTTCTAGTGAATTAATGTTTAATCAAGGACTTACGCTCGACTCTTATTGGACAGAGAAATTAAATATTACAGAAGATAGTGACTTTTATTTTAAGCCATTTAATGCAGGAAATGAATACCAAAAGATTGATGCAAATGACCTTGGTTATTATAGTGTGTCTCATCGTTTACATAAAAATGATATTGAAGTCATTACCTATACGATTCCACTCTTAGATGAGAACCACAATTCTTATGGTGTAATAGGAATTGAGATTACAATCAGCTATTTACAAAAGCTAATTGAAAATATGGGAGTTGGCATTGAAACAGGTAACAATTATTATATTGGTATGACAAAGGATGGTACTAATTATCAAAGTGTATTAATTGCAGATGGGCGTTATCAATCAAGTTTACAGGTATTAGGAGACTTAAAGTTAAAAAAGAATGGCTCTTTTTATTTAGTAGAAGGAACAAACCCCAATCTAGAAATGTCTTTATATCATTGTAAATTATATAGCACAAATACGCCATTTGAAAACGAGCAATGGGTCATTGCAGGTTTTGTAGAAAAGAGTGCATTAACGGTTTCTTCGGAACAATTAATGTTAAAATTAAAAATCTCAATTGTAACGTCATTAATTATTAGTATTATTGGTGCTTTGTATCTAAGCACGAGTATTAATAGACCAATTAAGATATTGCTTGCAGGAATTGAAAGTGGTTCTAAAAATGAGGTAAAACTGCCAAGAACCGAAATCAAAGAAATCGATAATTTATCCTTAGAAATTGAAAGAAGAACCAGAGAAGTTTACGAATCTGGCTCGAAAATGGCAGATATTATTAGTGTTGCAGATATTGATTTGGGAATTATTGAGTTTGCGGACCATTCGCCTGAGATTTATTGTACAGAAAAAATCTTAACAATGTTTGATATAAAGGTACTTAATTGGCATGATAACTATGCACCAAGACAGGGAAATAAATATTTAGTTGAAGCAATTTTTAATAATTTGACATTAGAAAAAAAAGAAAAAAATATTTATCGTTATAAGAGAAATCGAAACAATTATTGGGTGAGCGTCAAAAAAATCATTAGTGACGAAAGACAACTCTATATATTCTTAGATGTAACTGCTACAATTCGAGAAAAGATAAAGATTGCTCATGACAGAGATTACGATGTATTAACGAATCTTTATAATCGTCGTGCCTTTGCTAGAGATGTACAAGAAGTTTTAAATACGTGTAACAATTTAGTCTTAGCGATTTGGGATTTAGACCATCTAAAATACATCAATGATAGTTATGGACACGACATTGGAGATAAATACATCTGTCAGCTTGCAGATATTTTGGCTTCTATTAAAGATAAGAACTATATTTGTGCAAGAATGGCAGGAGATGAATTTATGACTTGCTTTTACAATGATGAGTTAGAAAATCTCTATCAAAAAATGAGAGATTTACATCAAGTTATGGTAAGTGAACGAGTATTTTTACCAGATGGCAAAGAACTTCCACTTAGTGTTTCAGTTGGTATGTCAGCATTTAAAGTAGATTCATTAAAGTATCAACAATTATTAGAGTATGCAGATTTTGCAATGTATCAAGTAAAGAAATCGGAAAAAGGAAAAATTGGCAAATTCAATAAAGAAGAATATTTAAAGAATTACCTAATGGTTCATGGAGTTGGGGAATTAAATCGAATTATTGAAGAACGTGCAGTAAAATATGCATTCCAGCCAATTGTAGATGTCAAAACGAAAAGAACCTTTGCTTATGAGGCTTTGATGCGTCCACAGTCAGAAGCTTTAAGGTCACCAGCTGATGTGTTAGAATTAGCAGAAAATTATTCAAGATTAGGTGATATTGAAAGAATTTCGTATTTCTGTGCATTGAAGCAGTTTTTTTGTAAAGAACAAGATGAGGATATCAAGATATTTATTAATTCGATTCCGAATCAATGTTTAGGTGATGAAGAATTTATTTATCTAGAACAAACCTATGGTAAGAAACTAGAAAATGTAGTAGTTGAAGTCATTGAGAATACGAAGGCAGACGAAGAAAAAGAAAATAAAAAACACAATTGGTGTAAAGACCATCATATTGCATTGGCACTTGATGATTTTGGAAGTGGATATAGCAATACCGATATGTTGATTTTACAAAAATTTGCCTATGTAAAATTAGATATGGAATTAGTAAGAAGTATTCATGGAAGTTTATCTGCACGAAGTTTAATTGCAAGTGTGATTGAATACTGTCATAAAAATCAACGAAAGGTCATTGCGGAAGGAATTGAGACAAAGAAAGAGTTAGAGGCAGTGATGGCATTAGGCATTGACTATGTGCAGGGATATTATCTTGGAAAACCTTCACTAGATGAACTACCAGTTGATTTTACAGAAAAATTTTAGGGAGCAGATGCTCCCTTTTTTAGATAAGTTTCTTTTGTAGTACCTCTGGATTTGTGGCAAATTCTAATGCAGTTTGCTTTGTGATTTGTTTTTGTCTAAAAAGCTGTAATAGGCTATTATCCATTGAAATCATATCAGGCTTTGCCGAGCTATAGACAATTCCTTCGATTTGATGGATTTTATTGTCACGAATCATATTTCGAATCGCAGGAGTTAAAGTCATGATTTCAAATGCAGGAATCAAAAGTCCATCCATCGTAGGAACAAGTTGTTGGGAAACCACCGCTTGTAGAACCATAGAAAGTTGAACAGCGATTTGACGTTGTTGACTGGGTTCAAATACATCAATAATTCGATCAATGGTATTGGCAGCTCCAATTGTATGAAGGCTAGAGAGTACTAAATGACCCGTTTCAGCAGCAGTCATAGCAGTCTGAATGGTTTCAAAATCACGCATTTCACCAAGTAAGATGACATCGGGACTTTGGCGAAGCGCAGCACGAAGGGCAACAAGATAACTATTCGTATCAGTAGAAATTTCACGCTGACTTACAATGCTCTTTTTATGACGATGTAAAAATTCAAGTGGGTCTTCAAGTGTAATGATATGACCAGATTTGGTATTGTTAATTGCATCAATTAAACAGGCAAGTGTTGTCGATTTTCCACTGCCTGCAGGACCAGTTACTAGTACAAGTCCTTTATTGTGTTCGGTCATATTCATAACTGATTCTGGAATGCCAAGGTCCATTGGATTTGGAAGGGTAAAGGTGATGACACGAATAACAGCTGCAAAAGAACCTCTTTGTTTATAGGTACTTACACGGTAACGAGAAAACCCTGGAATTGCAAATGAAAAGTCATCATCTCCATTTTCTTTAAACTTTTCAATATCACGATTGTTAGCAAACTTATAAATATCGCTAAGTATTAGTTCCGTGTCATTAGGCATTAAGCGTTCACCTTCATGATGTAAAATTCCATTTATTTTATAAGATAAGGGAAGACCAGCAACGATAAAGATATCAGAAGCGTGATTGTTCGTTGCTTCCTTTAAGATTTTAATTGTATTTAATTCACTCATTAGGAGTCCTTCTTTCTGATTTGTATATGGAATGATTATATCAGAAAAAATAGAGAGTAGCAATTGTTAATAAGATTTAGATTTATTTGCTAAATATAATGGAGAAAAAAGATTTTCAGAAATTTGTAAAGATATTGAAATGTAACCGTCTAATAGTACCACGGTATAAAAAAATAAAACTTAGAGTAAACGTCTCTATGTTTAATATAGAATGATTATGACATATTTTTTTTATCGTTGAAAATCCATGGTATTATTAGGCGGTTACGAACCTTTGGTTTGTGGGAGATAAGTTTTTATCTCCCTATTTTATTATATAATTATATATACTAAAAAAATAGTTAAATATTCCTCCAATTTATATTACTTTAAAGTCACTATAAGAAGACTTTACAAATAGTCTAAAAGGAGCGACTTATGAGTAAAAAAATCACATCTGATATCATTGAGAATGACTACTGGCACAACAATGCCTAATTTGCCAATCTTTTCAACGCAGTATTTTTTGATAGAAATTGACACTGAGGAATCATCGGTCATTAAATTACAATATTCTTAGGATGCAAAGATTTAGGACCCTTTGTAGATAAATCCAATAAGTAACTAAAATAGGAATAATTATAATTTAAATATTAAATTAGTAACTATATTATTGACTAAATAAAAACAATAGCATATAATATAATTAGAAAGATTGATTTTAAGGTAGGTGTTAATATGAATGATATAAATATGATAATTGCCAGAAATATCCTTACAATTCTAAAAAAACAAAATAAAAAACAAGTTGACCTTGTGAAAGCATTGCAGACTAATAAGCAGACGGTAAGTAAAATGCTTAATGGTGCACGTATGATTAATGCTATAGAGTTGAAACAAATAGCAGATTTTCTTGGTGTTAAGATGGAAGAATTGACAAAAATTTCGCAGAACACACCTGAAACAAATGCTATACATGTATTTATGGGAAAAATTGAGTCTGAACAAGCAAAAAATGCATTAGAAATAGCAGATAGGCTTTCAGATATGATTTTATTCCATAAAAAAGTAAGAGAAAATGGAATGAAAATGATGGAGGAAAATGATTTTTAATGGCAGATATTATTAGTGAAAGCTTATACAAAAAGCAAATTGTACAATTTGAAAAAATTAATGAATTGTCTAAAGCGTTTGCAGTTAATTATTGTGGAAGCACAATTATAAGAGATGCTATATTTGGTATTGTTTTAAACTATGCTAGAAAGAGAGAATTATCCTTAGAAGTACTTAGATATCCATTTAAGGATGATGAGCTTTGGGCATTTACATTTATCAAAAAAGGTACTATTTTTCTGTGTATTAATTCTGATTTACCTATTTGTAAACAGATTTTCGCAACAGCGCATGAGTTGTATCATATTCATTGCTATGCAGAAGATATTAATACAAGTACTATTACAGGTGGTTCCTTATTATATTCAAGAATATTTGATGAAGAAGCAACATCACAAGAGGATTTAGAAGCAAATGCATTTGCAGGATTGTTGCTTATGCCAGATACAAGTTTAATAGAACAATTTAGAATGTTTGGTCTTTCTAAAGAAAATTTAGATATTGATGGAATAATTGTATTAATGGATATATTTGCACTTCCATATAAAGCCGTTGTTTTGAGATTGGTTGAGTTTGGAATACTTGATGAAAGAAAAGCTAAGGAATTACTTAGAATAAGTAAAACTTATGTAGCAGATAGAATTGAATTAACAGATAAGGCTCGAAAATGGCAACGAAATAGTAACGAATTGATTCATTACGGAAGTTTACTTGAAAATATAGCTTTTAATTCTGAGCATGAATTGCTTATTGATACAAGAGAGAGATCAGATAAAGAGTACTTAGATAAACTTGGAAAAGAATTCAAAAAAGAAAGATAAGGTAAATATATGGCAAATGAGAAATACGCCTTGCTAGATACGGATTTTATTTCCAAGACGCATTTGATACGCAGGGATGATCAGAACAGATTGATTGATAAGATTATGGAAATACCAAATTATACTTTTTATTGTCATAAGCAGATAAGTATTGAACTTTTACGTCACAATGTTGCTGAAGTACCTAAATGGTTTGAAAATAAGGTTGCAAACCACGAAATATATCTTTATGATGATGAAATGATTATGGATGAGTTATCAGATATTTATGGAGATTTGGCACAGGCAATTTATATAGAGATGTTGAGAACTGCTTGTGATGCTTATAAATATGGATACTTTGAAGAAAATTTTGTCGAATTAGCTAAAGTAAATAGCTTGTATATAAAGAGAGAGGAATTTCTAGCAAAATTGTCGATAGATTGTGATAGCATAGGAACAGGGAAAAATCTTGGAGAATTAAAATCATATATATTGTTACAAGTTTTAAATATGAAGTTTGGACAACAAATTTATGTATTTTGTTCAGATGATAAAAATGCTCGTAATGGGATTG
>CABUZU010000080.1 GCA_902496125.1 uncultured Lachnospiraceae bacterium | reverse complement strand
TTTTCACACATTACAACGTTAATTACATAATCATTGTCCTGTAAAAATTGGTATAAATTAGTAATGATCGGAAGAGACATAGGAATGGATTCAATCGGAATATCCATAGCCTTAGCAACAGCCTTTTTTAAACGGAACCAATCAGAATGACTATCACCGATTATACACTTATCAACAGCGATGTTCAAGCTTTTTATTGAAGGAGAAATTGATATTTGACGTTGGACTCCGTCTAATAAAATACTGTGTTTGGTAGCAGTCTGTGCGTTAATGGTCATATCGCTTGTTACCTTGGTAAGACAAGCCTTTTGAACACCTTTAGGTTCGCCTTCAATTACATTGACAAGACATTTACCACAAGTACCCTTTCCACCACAAGGTGCATCCGGATGTAAGCCGGCTTTAATTTCAGCTTCTAATAATGTAGTTCCCTCATCAACTATAACCTCAAGATTCTGAGGAAGAAGTGTTACTTTGTATTGATTCATGAATTAAACCTCCTTTTTTAAAATTGAGTAATGACTAAGATGCTTAGAGAGATAATTCAAAATACTTATCAAGAATTGTCCTAAGTTCATCCTTTGAAGTAATTGTATATTCTTCGCGAATACCATCAATAACTTTAGTGAAGGTATTTGCGGTAATACTTAAGTGACCAGTTTTGGTTCGTAGATTCACCATAATCTGTTTACGAAAGATGGCACTTTCTTTTAAAGAACAAGCATCAGAAAGTGGAATAAAGTCAACTGGGTCTAGAAAAGCTTCATTAACCATTAAAGTACATTGATTGCCACGCATGATTTTCCACCAACCTTCATTAGTAAGAATTGGTGTAAATTCCTCACCTAAAATTTCTTGTGTTTTTCCATCTTCTAATAAAAGAGCTCCACAAGGCATTGGTCCTCCAAATCCAACATCGCAAAAATAATGTTTATTGTCAATGATAACCATATTACCTCTATGAGAAATTGGTCTTGGAGTATTTTCATCATGAGTAACTCGACACATACATGACCAAGCATTAAATCCTAAAGTACGTAAAAGGCAAATAAAAAGTCCATTCATTTCAAAGCAATATCCACCTCTTTTACGAGTAACGATTTTATCAAAAAGATCATTGATTTCTAAAGACAATGGTAGTTTTTGATAATAAATATCTAGGTTTTCAAAAGGCACACTGGTGTGATGGCAATAAATTAGTTGATTAAGACATTCCAGACTGTTATTGGAAATTCCTTTAAAATTGATACGATATAGATATTTTTCCGTTTGTTTTTCTGTAAGTACAGTATAAGTGTAATTCATGCAAAACTCCTTGTAAATATAGGTTTTTCTTAAGTTTATTATACAAAAGATAAAAAAGATATGCAATGATAATTAAAAAAAAGGCACTTTGCACAAAAAGTAACTAACAAAATTGTGAGTAATTTGCATAGTTGCCTAATAACTAAATAAATTTGTAAGAATCGTACTAGAATCTAAAGTTAAAAACCCTCAAAAAATGTGAAGAATTTAAGAGTTTGATAAAAAAATAACAAGAAATGAATAAGATTTAGAGAAAAATTCAAAAAATATGACAAAAATGACTCCGAAATGGAAGGAATGCTCTAAAAAAATCGGTTGACATTTTTGTAATAATATTATAAAATTTAGACAAACAAAAAGGAGGTTCCAATAATGATTATCATTGGTGAGAAAATTAACGGTTCTATTCCTTCTGTAGCAAAGGCAATTGCAGAGAAGGATGCAGACTGGATTCGTGATTTAGCAAAAAGACAGGCAGAAGCAGGTGCTACATATATTGACGTTTGTGCATCTGTAGAAGACGATATTGAAGTAGAAACATTAAAATGGTTAATTGATTTAGTACAGGAAGTAACAGATACTCCAATCGCAGTAGATAGTCCAAATCCTCGTGCGATTTTAGCAGCTATGCCATTCTGTAATAAACCAGGTGTTGTTAACTCTATTTCTATGGAAGGTGACAAAGCAGATGTTATCTTACCAGAATTAGAGGAAAAATACAAAGATTGGGATGTTGTATGTTTACTTTGTGATGATACAGGTATTCCTAAGAGTTCAGAAGATCGTCTAAAAGTATTTGACGATTTCATGGTTAAAGCAAAACAGTATCATATCGATCCAAGTCGTATTCATATCGATCCATTGATCGAAATGCTTTGCACAAGTGAAGATGGTATTGCTACAACAAGTGATACAATTAGAGAAATCAAGAGACAGTATCCTACAATGCATGTTACTGGTGCTGTATCTAATATTTCTTTCAACCTTCCTTATAGAAAGATTTTAAATCAGGCATTTACAGTACTTTCTATGGAAGCTGGATTAGATAGTGCAATTTTTGATCCATTAAATAGAGACTTAATGGGACTTATTTATGCAACAGAAGCTATGTTAGGCTTAGATGATTATTGTATGGAATATATCTCTGCATTCAGAGATGGAATTTTCGGACCAGTTAAATAATAATTGGATATTTCATAAATAATTAAAATTCAAATTTAAGAAATTAGACATTTGAAGAGTAGAGGACTTTAAGTGTTTAATATAGAATCTCCTTTACATAAAATGGAGAATGGGGTAAAATTTAAAGGTTAAATCAGACAAGGAGGAAATTATTATGTCTAAAATTCAGGAAATCGCAGAAGCAGTTACAAAGGGTAAAGCAAAAATCGTTAGTGGTTTAGTTCAGGAAGCATTAGCAGAAGGTTGTGATCCATTAGAAATCCTTAACGAAGGTATGATTGGTGCTATGGGTGTTGTTGGTGAAAAATTCAGAAACAACGAAATCTTCGTACCTGAAATGTTAGTAGCAGCTCGTGCTATGAAAAAAGGTGTTGAAACCTTAAAACCAAGCTTAAAAGGTGATGATTCAGCAACTGTTGGTAAATATATCATTGGTACAGTAGCTGGTGACTTACATGATATCGGTAAAAACTTAGTAGCTATGATGATTGAATCTGCTGGATTCGAAGTTATCGATTTAGGCGTTGACGTTCCTAAGGAAAAATTCGTAGAAGCTGTTAAAGCTAACCCAGATTGCAAGATTGTTGGTTTATCAGCATTATTAACAACTACAATGCCTGCTATGAAAGATGCAGTAGCTGCATTAATCGAAGCTGGATGCAAGAATCAGGTTAAGATCATGGTTGGTGGAGCTCCTATTACTCAGGAATTTGCTGATGAAATCGGTGCAGATGCTTACACAGCAGACGCTGCAAGTGCTGCTCAAGTTGCAAAAGAATTAGTAGCTTAATTAACATTGTAACAGATTTGAATATTTACATAGAAGATGGACAGAGTCGTTCGAGCTCTGTCCATTTTTTATATAGAAGTTACAATATATTGAATTTTTCATAATATGTAATTGACAATTCAGTAGAGTAAAGTATATAATGATGAAAAGTATTCAACAATACTTAAAAAATGGAAATAGGAGGATTGTTTTATGAAAAAGAGAACAATTAGTTTACTACTTGCAACAGCAATGACTGCTTCTCTAGTAGCAGGTTGTAGTTCAAGTGGTAGTAAAGAAACTCAAGCAGCAAAAGAAGGCGAATCAGCTGCCAATTCTGTAGTTGGTTCTACCGCAGAAGGTGCATTTAAGATTGGTGCAATTGGACCTCTTACTGGTGGGGCAGCAAACTATGGTCAAAATACCAAAAACGGTGCTGAACTTGCAGTAGAAGAAATCAATGCAATGGGTGGCGTTCAGTTTGAACTAAACTTCCAGGATGATGAACATGATGCAGAAAAATCTGTTAACGCTTACAACAACCTAAAAGACTGGGGTGCTCAGATTTTAATGGGTTGTGTAACTAGTACTCCTTGTACCGCCGTTGTACAAAAGACAGCAGAAGACAATATGTTCCAGTTAACTCCATCAGGTTCTTCTGTAGAAGCAATTGCTCAGGACAATGCATTCCGTCTATGTTTCTCAGATCCTAACCAAGGTCTTGCATCTGCACAGTACATTGGCGAACATAAACTTGCTAGTAAGGTTGCAGTAATCTATAACAGTTCTGATGTATATTCAACTGGTATCTATAATAAATTCGTAACAGAGTCTGAAAATCAGCCATTTGATGTTGTATGTGCAGAAGCATTTACAGAAGATAACAAGACGGACTTCTCTGTACAGTTGCAGAAAGCAAAAGACAGTGGTGCAGAATTAGTATTCTTACCTGTTTATTATGATGCAGCAGCTTTAATTTTACAGCAAGCAGATCAGGCAGGATTTAAAACAACTTGGTTTGGTTGTGATGGTTTAGATGGTCTTTTAGGTGTTAAGAACTTTGATACTAAATTAGCAGAAGGTGTTATGTTATTAACTCCTTTTGCAGCTGATTCGAAAGATGAAATGACTCAGAAATTCGTTAAAGCATATAAAGAAAAATATGGCAAAACTCCTACTCAGTTCGCAGCAGATGGTTACGATGCAATGTATGTAATCAAAGCAGCAATCGAAAAATCAGGAATCACTGCTGATAAGAGTGTTTCTGATATTTGTGAAGCACTTAAGAAAGCTATGACAGAAATTAAAGTTGATGGTTTAACAGGTACTGGCATTACTTGGTCAGCAGATGGTGAACCTACTAAGGCTCCTAAGGCTGTTAAGATTGAAAACGGTGCTTATACTGCAATGGAATAATTTCTAATGTAAATAGAGCATTAAAATGGATGAATGGGGAATGTCTAGTGACATTCCCTTTTAACAAACTACTTGAAAGGATGTTGGGTATGAGTTTTCTCATGTATTTAATTAATGGCATCAGTCTTGGTAGTGTTTATGCAATTATAGCATTAGGATATACAATGGTATATGGTATTGCTAAGATGTTAAACTTTGCACATGGCGATGTTATTATGATTGGTGGATATGTATCGTTTACAATTACAAGTACAATGGGTATGAGCCCAGTGTTGGGCGTATTAGTAAGTGTTATTGTGTGTACCGTATTAGGACTTGCAATTGAAACGATTGCATATAAACCATTATTACAAGCTGCTTCTCCACTAGCAGTATTAATTACCGCTATCGGTGTTAGTTATTTATTACAGAATGTTGCATTATTAATCTTTGGTGCCAATCCTGTATCTTTTAGTTCTGTAATTACGATGTCACCATTAGTATTAGCAGGGGGACAGCTTACAATTTCAGCAACAACAATTGTAACAGTTGTTGCATGTATTATTATTGTTGTTGGACTTTTATTATTTATTAAACATACAAAGGCAGGACAAGCCATGTTAGCAGTATCAGAAGATAAGGGTGCTGCACAGCTTATGGGTATTAATGTTAATGGAACGATCGCACTTACCTTTGCAATTGGTTCAGCACTTGCAGCGATTGCTGGTGTCTTACTTTGTTCTGCTTATCCACAGCTTACTCCATATACTGGTGCAATGCCTGGTATTAAAGCCTTTGTTGCTGCAGTATTTGGTGGTATCGGTTCCATTCCAGGGGCAATGATTGGTGGTATTTTATTAGGTATCATTGAAAATTTAAGTAAAGCATATATTTCCTCGCAGATTGCAGATGCAATTGTATTTGGTGTGTTAATTGTAGTCTTATTAGTAAAACCTACAGGTCTTTTTGGTAAGAAGATTCATGAGAAAGTGTAGGTGGTAGATGTGAAAAAATTAAATAAAACGACAAAAAATAATTTCATTACCTTTGGCATTGTAATTATTGCATATATAGTAGTACAAATTTTAGTAAATGGTGGAATGATTTCTAGTTTATTCCAAGGACTATTAGTTCCTGTATGTGTCTATATGATAATGGCAGTTTCACTAAACCTTACAGTAGGTATTTTAGGAGAATTAAGTCTTGGTCATGCAGGTTTTATGTGTGTAGGTGCATTCGTAGGTGCATTTTTCTCTAAATGTACACAGGATGTAATTACCAATTCGGGACTTCGATTTTTAATTGCCATTTTATTGGGTGCATTCGTTACAGCTATTTTTGGTATACTGATTGGTATTCCAGTACTTCGTTTAAGTGGTGACTATTTAGCGATTGTAACCTTAGCTTTTGGTGAAATTATTAAAAATATTGTAAACGTATTATTTATTGGTAAAGATAGCAATGGTTTTCATTTTTCAATGAAGGATGCTATGTCTTTAAATATGCAAGAAGATGGAAAAGTTCTCATTAATGGACCACAAGGTATTACAGGTACGCCAAATGATTCAACCTTTACAATTGGTGTAATTTTATTATTAATCACTTTAGTCGTAGTCATTAACTTTACTCATTCAAGAACGGGTCGTGCAGTTATGGCAATTCGTGATAACCGTATTGCTGCAGAATCCATTGGTATTAATGTTACAAAGTATAAATTAATGGCATTTGCAATTTCAGCTTCATTAGCAGGTGTAGCTGGTGTACTTTATGCACATAATTTATCGACATTAACAGCCTTACCTAAAAACTTTGGTTACAATATGTCCATTATGATTCTAGTTTATGTTGTACTTGGTGGTATTGGTAGCACAAGAGGTTCTATGATTGCAGCAGCAATTTTAACCCTTCTTCCAGAACTTCTTCGTGGATTTAGTGATTATCGTATGTTAGTTTATGCGATTGTCTTAATTGTAATGATGTTAGTAAACTGGGCTCCTAAGGCAATTGAAGCTCGTGAAAAAGTAATGGCAAAATTATTTAAAAAGAAGGAGGCTTAAGTAAAATGGCTTTATTAGAGGTTAAAAATTTAGGGATTTCCTTCGGTGGACTTAGAGCGGTTGATAAATTTGAAATATCAATTGATAAGGGAGAACTTTATGGATTGATTGGACCAAATGGTGCTGGTAAAACAACAATTTTCAACTTACTTACCGGTGTTTATAAGCCAGATGCTGGTTCCATTATATTAGATGGACATGATATTACAGGAAAGAGTAATATTGAAATCAATAAGGCTGGTATTGCAAGAACCTTCCAGAATATTCGTCTTTTTAATCAGTTGACCGTTCTTGATAATGTAAAAGCGGGTCTTCATTATGATTTTAAATATACGACAATTGAAGGTATTCTTCGCCTTCCTAGATATTTTAAGATGGAAAAGAAGATGACAGAGCGTGCAATGGAGATTTTAAAGGTCTTTGATTTAGATAATGAAGCGGATTTTCTAGCAGCTAATTTACCTTATGGTAAACAAAGAAAGTTAGAGATTGCAAGAGCTTTAGCAACAGATCCGAAGTTACTTCTTTTAGATGAACCAGCAGCAGGTATGAATCCCAATGAAACCGAAGAGTTAATGGATACGATTCGTTTCGTTCGAGATAATTTTGATATGACCATTCTTCTAATTGAGCATGATATGAAGTTAGTATCTGGTATTTGTGAAGAACTTACGGTACTAAACTTTGGGCAGGTATTAGCACAAGGTAAGACAAAGGAAGTATTAAACAATCCAGAAGTTATTACCGCATATCTAGGAGAATAGAAGTTAGAAGGAGGAAAGAATCATGGCAATGCTTGAAATACATGACATTGAAGTTTATTATGGAATGATTCAGGCCATTAAAGGAATTTCATTTGAGGTAAATGAAGGTGAAGTTATTTCTTTAATTGGAGCAAATGGAGCAGGTAAGACCACTACTCTTCATACAATTACCGGACTTTTACAAGCAAAGTCAGGTAAGATTATCTTTGAAGGGAAAGATATTACAAAGACTCCAGCTCATAAAATTGTATCAATGGGTATGGCTCATGTTCCAGAAGGACGTCGAGTATTCGCAGAACTTAGTGTTTTAGAAAATCTAAAAATGGGTGCTTACACTCGTAAGGATAAAGACGAAATTGCAAAATCAATTGAGATGGTTTATAAGCGTTTCCCACGATTAAAAGAAAGAAAGGGTCAGTTAGCAGGAACACTTTCTGGTGGTGAACAACAGATGCTTGCAATGGGTAGAGCATTGATGTCAAAGCCTAGAATTATTTTAATGGATGAACCATCAATGGGACTTTCACCAATTTTTGTCAATGAAATCTTTGATATCATTCGTGAAGTAAGTGCAGCAGGTACTACTGTTTTATTAGTAGAACAGAATGCGAAAAAAGCACTATCGATTTCTGATAGAGCATATGTACTTGAAACTGGTAAAATTGTAAAAACTGGTAAAGCAAGTGACTTATTAAACGATGATGCAATTAAAAAAGCATATCTTGGAGAATAAAAGGATGGGGAAGCGGTTTCCCCGTCCTTTTAAATTTAAACTAACTAAAATTAGTCTAAACTTAACTAAAAATAACCCCCACCCCGGGTTGATGAAACGATCAAAAGAAGGTAGACTATAACAAATAGGAATACCTAAAACGGGGGAGGATTTTAACATGCAATCATATCTAAAATTAGCAAAATATGCCTTGCTAGTAAAGAAAGAATTAATTGGCAAAGTATTGCTATTAGTTATTTTTACAGGCGCTTATATTACACAGGCATTTGTAACAGCAAAGGGTATTTTAGCAGTTTTAACAGATGCAAACTACCAAATGGGTGCAAAATGTTTAGTAGTTGTTGCAGTCTGTTTTCTTATTCGAGCTGTCATTCTTAGATTTCGAGATGGCTATAGCAAGAAAGTTGCTGGTAAATTAAAAGCAAAAATGCGTAGTCTATTAATTGAGAAATTAATGAATTTAGGACCAGCTTATCTTACAGACCGTCGTTCCGGTAAGATTCAGTCTTTAGTAACCGATGGAATTGAATATATGGAGCCATTTATTGTAGAGTATTTACCACAGTTGGCAACGGTTATTCTTACCGTAATACCACTTACTGTTTATGTATTTAGTGTTAATATAAGTGTAGGAATTTTAATGGCAGTTTGTATTTTCTTTGCTATTTTTATGCCACACTTAATGATGCCAATTGTTAGAAAGTCAACAATCGAATACTGGAGAGGTTATGCAGTATTAAATGCACAGTATGTAGATACCATGCAAGGAATGACGACATTAAAAGTATTTCATGCAGGAAAAGCAAAGGAAGAAGAGCTAGCTAAAAATAGTGAAGCATTTCG
This sequence comes from uncultured Lachnospiraceae bacterium, assembly GCA_902496125.1. GTDB lineage: Bacteria > Bacillota > Clostridia > Lachnospirales > Lachnospiraceae > TWA4. The sequence continues at coordinate 193 of CABUZU010000080.1, read as the reverse complement.
AGTACAACAAATTACAAATACAACATTTTCACTTTTTTCCGCTTCTATTATTAATATGATGATGGCAGCAGGAGCAGCACTTAGTGTTGGACTAGCAGCTTATTTAACTTATACCGGTTCAATTAGTAAAGAAAGTTTAATTGTTTTATTATTTGTCGGTGCAGAGTGTATGAGACCAATTGGGGAATTAAAT
>CABUZU010000079.1 GCA_902496125.1 uncultured Lachnospiraceae bacterium | reverse complement strand
TGATAAAATTATTGACATAGAAATCGGAGCACATTAGCAACGATGCTATATCTGGCTTGGAAGTACGAAGGTGGCGCCGGGAATTAATGCTTTCAATGCGGAGAGGTCAGGAAAATAAAATAATGAAAGGATGGGCTTTTATATGAAAAATAAAAGACTTGTAGCATTAACATTAGCAGGTATGATGGGATTAACATCGTTGGCAGGTGCAACAACTGCGTTTGCAGCAGAAGATGATTCTGTGTATGTATCAATTGAAAAGAGTGCAGCATACAAACAAGGTGCATCAACTATCGATTATATTTTAGCACCTAAGAAGGTAGATTTGGCAACTGTTAAAGCTGCTATGGGCGATAATGATGCCTTGACACCAGCTGATGGTATCAAAGATGTTACAATTCTAGATGTGTTATTATCAACATATGGTAAGGATAATTTTACTTATGCGTATAATGCAAATTATCATTGCTATTATGTAAGTACTATTAAAGATAGTGGTACTAAAAATTATGTAGCAACTCAAAATGATTATACATATGGAACACAAGTTTCAAGTTTATCAACACAATATAGCTTAAATACTGCATTTAATGGTAATATTACCAAAGACGGTTGGCTTACTGAGAATGATTTAGTTACTAACGGTGGTTCTGGTTGGTTAATTGCACAGAATAATGTTGGTCCATACTATGGAGTATCAACAAAAGTTGAAGGTGGCAATACTCTTAGAATGGAATGGTCTACATTCAATGGAATGGATGTTGGTTATGCTGGATATTTAGGTTCAAATTGGACTCAGGTCGCTCCATTTATTTATGCAAGTTCTAGTGCAGGTGATTATGGAACAGACTATGTTAAAGTAAATAAAGATGCGTTAGTAAAGAAGTTAGCTGAAATTAATAATGCAGTAGAAAAAGGCTCTTTAGTTATGACTGGACCACAAAGTGAAGCTTTTGATGAGGCGAATGATGTATTGAAAAATATTGAAGCAAGCTCAAATGATATAACAGAAGCAGTAAGTTCCTTAAGTTGGTTTATTAATTAGTTAGAACTAGATAACCATGATGGTTTAATAGCTATCATGGTTATCTTTTTTAGGAGGTATATTATGAAAAAAATATTTCAGAGTTTAGGCTTCAGCATTATCTTTTTTTTAATATTACTTATTCTGATGCCGTATAAAATTTTAGCTGCAACACCCTCTTATCAATCCTTGTGGGATGAAAAGTCAAATGCATACTTGATTTCTTCCGTAGAAGAATTAAAAATATTTAGAAATTCATTAGCCGAACATGATTATGCAGGTGAAACAATTCTCTTAACGCAAGATATTGATATTAAAAAAGATGATGATATTGGAATGGTTACAACAGAATGGAATATAAATAGTGGTTCAATATTTGAAGGATATTTTAATGGACAAGGGCATAAAATTTCGGGATTTTATGATAATAAAGCAGGATTATTCAATAATATTGGTAAAGATGGAGTTATTACTAAGTTAACATTAGATGTTGATGTTGCAGTAGAAGGAACAGGATATGCTCCATTAGCTAATATCGTAGGAGGAAAAATACAATATTGTGGAGTAGAGGGGGCTATTGCTCTTACTATACCTAAAGATAGTACAAGTAGCGGTGGAGTAACGGCTTTTATTTATAAATTAAATGCAAAAGTATATAGTGAGAATAAATATCCACCATATGTAGCTGATAGTTATACTAATGTAGATATTAAAATGGATAATTATTCAAATTATCCAGCAGATATTTCTGCATTTTTTACTCGAACCACAAATACAAAATTAAAAGTTCCATATGCTAAAAATCTTTATGCGGGAGGAACCTATACATATAATTGTTTATCAGAAAATAAGTCTAAAGCAAATATTTGGTGTGCTTATATTACTCATACTTATGTGGTTGGTGGAACAATCATGCATAATCTTACTATAAATGGAGATTGTGATTTAATAAAGATGGAAGGCGAAGATGTTGTTCTCACAGATGAACAAGCGAAAGATAAATCTATTTATACTGATGCAGGTTGGGATTTTGACAATGTTTGGAACATTGACACCGAAGGCTATCATGATAAAATTTATTTAGAAGATAATAAAGCTCCTGAAGGTGTAGAAACTTTTTTTGATGACATTGGACCATATTACTATGATTCAGAATTGAAATTTGTAAATAATGGTTATCCTTATATTCGTTCAGATGTATTAGAACCTGTTTTTGGTGATGTTGAACGACGTATGGTAACAGTATCAGCTGTTTATCCAGATATAACAATTGGATACTATTCTCCAGCCGTAGTAAAGCCCGAAATAACTATTACAGGCATAGAAGGTGTAGAAGCAGACCAATTGAAAGATTTTATTGATAAATATAAATTAGAGGTATCTTGCGATGAATATACGCAGTATCTTGCAAGTGGTAAAACAATAGGAAATCTTTCAGACTTGAGCAAAGCTAAATTGACATACCAAACAAATACGGAATATGTATTTAATATTGATTTTAACAAATCTACAGTAACCTCTGGTAAATTATCTGTAAAACCAAATCAGTATAAAAATATCGATACCTTAAAGAAAGCAGAAGCCTTCTTAGCTCTTGGAGAAAAAGGTGAAAAGGAATCTCTTGAAAAGATAACAGATGAAACCAATGTTATTAAAAATAGTTATTGTTGGACTGTTATTAATATAGCTCGTTATGATAAATTAAAAGATGATTCTGAAATTCAAGACTTACTAGATAAGTGGTTTGAAGCAGAGAAAAGATCATTCAAAGAAATGTATGCAGAGAACAAGGATATGACTCAAGAATTAACCACTACATGGCAGAGAGAATTAATTGCCATTACAGCAGCAGGCTTTGACCCAGCAGATATCAAGGAATATACCAAGGGTACTTATGGGGAAGATGACCCAGGTTTTGATTTAGTACAGGCAGTTGTTAATGAAGTGGGTAAAGAAGGTGCTCATATGCACGTTCCATTCTGGTTAATTGGCTTAGACAGTGGAGATTATGCTACAAGTTCTGATTATCAAACAGATGTAAATAATCGTGTGCAGAAAGTTTATAAATTAATGAATATGGGCGTATTTGGTGCAGCAGATGGTATTGGTATGGATTATGTTGGTATGTATACACAGGGACTTGCTAAATACATTAATCCAAAAGAAGGAACCATTTACTATGATGTAGCTCAGAAAGTAAATGAAATGTTAAAGGCAGATGGCAAAGATTATACCATTGCACAAAAGGCTGAAAAAACAGCTCAGATTGCAGCAATGAAAGAATATCAATGCCCTTTAGGTGGATGGATTACTTATGGTAACTACAATCCAGCAACTACTGCACAGGCAGTTGTAATGCTTTCTTGTATGGGAATTGATGCATTTAGTGAAGAATTAACCACGGAAGCTGGCTATAACATGTTAGATAGCTTTATCCAAGCTGGTTGCAATCTTGATGAGAATGGATTACCAGTATCAATCAAGGATACTTATGAAATGACAATGAATAAGTCTTTCTATTCAACTCAGGCTATTTATGCAATTATCTCTTGGTACCGTCTAATGAACAATCAGACTGCTCTTTATAATTGTACTGATGTAGTAGGTGTTCCACAAGTAGAGAAGATGATTTCGAACCTTCCTACTGAAATTACATTAAATGATGAGAAGGCAATTGAAACAGCGAAGGCTGCTTACGATGCATTAACAAAAGGTCAGAAGAAGTATGTTGATAATGCAAGTGTTCTTGAAGAAGCTAGTAAGAAATTAGCAGAACTTAAGAAAGCAGAAGAACCTACCAATCCTACACAGCCTACAAAACCTGTAGCATTAAAGGCTGCAACAGTTAAAGCAACTGCAACAAGCTACGATAAAGTAAAATTAACTTGGAAGAAAGTAGACGGAGCAGAAAGTTATAAGATTTATCGTTCAACAAGTAAGTCTAGTGGTTATAAGAATGTAAAGACAGTTAAGACCTTAACATGGACTGATAGCAAGTTAACAACTGGTAAGACTTATTACTACAAAGTAGAAGCAACTGCTAAGAACGCTACTAGTTCAACAAGTAAGGTTGTTAGTGCAAAACCTGCACTTACTGTACCTAGTAGTGTAAAAGCTACATCTAGTAGTTATAATAAAGTAACTGTAACATGGAAGAAGGTAGCAGGTGTAACTGGTTATAAGGTATATCGTGCGACAAGTAAGAATGGTAGCTACAAGAAGGTAGCAACTGTTAAGACTCTTAAATGGACCGATAGTAAATTAAAGACTGGCAAAACTTACTATTATAAAGTAAGAGCCTATAATAAGACTGCAAACAGTGGTTACAGTAAGGTTGTAAAGGCAAAACCTGTACCTGCTAAGACAAGCTTATCTTCTGTAAAGAATGCAAAAGGTAAGAAAGCAACCTTAACATGGAAGAAGGTAGCAGGAGCAACTGGTTACAAGGTTTATCGTACAACCAAGAAGAATGGTAGCTATAAGAGTGTGAAGACTGTTAAGAATGTAAAAACTTGGACAGATAGCAACTTAAAGAAAAATAAGACTTACTATTACAAGGTTCGTGCATATAAGACTGTAGATGGTTCTAAAGTTTATGGTGCATATTCAGATGTAAAATCTGTAACAGTAAAATAAAGAACAAGGGGCATATCAAATGATATGCCCCTATCTTTTACACCTTAAATCGATATCCAACTCCCCAAATCGTCTCAATATACTGAGGTTTCGCGGTATTGACTTCGATTTTTTCACGAATCTTTTTGATATGTACCGTAACGGTTGCGATATCTCCAACAGATTCCATATCCCAAATTTTATTAAAGAGTTCATCTTTTGAAAATACGTGGTTTGGATTTTGAGCAAGGAAGGTTAACAGGTCAAATTCCTTGGTGGTGAACTGTTTTTCTTCGCCGTTTACATAAACTCTTCTTGCGGTCTTATCGATTTTTAGTCCGTGAATTTCAATGATTTCGTTTTCTTGGGTATTGCTTCCAATTAAGCGGTCATATCTTGCCAAATGGGCTTTGACACGAGCAACTAATTCACTTGGGCTAAATGGCTTGGTAATATAATCGTCGGCACCAAGACCGAGTCCGCGGATTTTGTCGATATCGTCTTTTTTAGCGGACACCATAAGAATTGGTGTGTTTTTTACTTTACGGATTTTTTTACAAATCTCAAATCCATCCATTTCTGGAAGCATTAAATCTAAAATAAATAAATCAAATTCTTCGTGAAGTGCACGGTCAAGACCGGTTTTTCCATTTCCTTCGATTTCGACATCAAAACCACTTAATTCTAGATAGTCTTTTTCTAGTTCTGCAATGTCTAATTCATCTTCTATAATTAATAATTTACTCATAGTTTACCTCCTGATATTTTCTGATTACAAAATGCATAACAGTTCCAACGTTTTCTGTACTGGTGCACCAGATTCTGCCGCCGTGGTCTTCAATAATTTTCTTAACAATTGAAAGACCGATGCCACTGCCTCCCTTCGAGGAGTTTCTAGATGCGTCGGTACGATAGAAGCGGTTGAATACATTTTCTAAATCTTTACTAGCGATTCCACATCCATTGTCTTCTATTTCTACTTGTATAAAATCACTCAAATCTTTAACGCGAATGTCGATGATGCCTTGGGTTTTGTCCATGTATTTTACGGAGTTGCTAATAATATTGTTGATGACTCGTTTTAATTGTTCGCCATCGGCAATAATTAGGGCATCTTTATCGACGGTGTTGTGATAGCCTAATAGGATTCCTCTTGATTCTAGTTCGACGCCAACTTCTTCTACGCAGTCGCTAAAGTAGTCGCAGACGTTGATTTTAGCGAAGTTATATGGGATTTTGTTGGTGTCGATTTTGGTATAGAAGGTTAATTCTTCGATTAACCGACTCATATCCTTTGCTTTGTTATAAACGGTGCGAAGGTATTTTTCTTTCTTTTCTGGAGTATCGGCAACGCCTTCTAAAATTCCTTCCATATAGCCTTGGATGGCGGTAATTGGAGTTTTTAAATCGTGAGAGATGTTGCTGATTAATTCCTTGCTTTCTTTATCATATCGAAGTTTTTCTTCTGCGGATTCTTTTAAACGGATTCGCATTTCTTCAAAGTTTTGGAAGAGTTCTCCGATTTCATCATGGGTTTCGGCTTCTAAGCTAAAGTCCATATTGCCGTCTCTGATTTCCTTTGTCGCTTCATTTAGCTTAGAAATCGGGCTTAAAATGGAGCGGTAAATCCAAAGACATAAAACCATAGCGGTAATAAATAGAATAAGACAGACTAGAATGACCATTTCTATTATAATCGTTTTCATCTCAGGAAGCAACTCACCTGTTTTGGTTACGAGAAAGACGGATGCTTTATCGCCATTTGTTAGGGTGAAGTCACTGAATTTGATTAGGCATTTGCTGATAGGACCGGTATAAAGGCTTTTATCAAAGTCATCGGAATCTCCTGTCCATTTGGGTAGTTTTTTAATTAGGGCATTTTGGATGCTATTGTATTTTTTATTGGCTCCCCAATAGGTAATTTCATCATTGACTCTTACAATTAAGAAGGAATAGTTTTTATCTAATTGTTTCTCGACTTCGTTTAACCAGTTGGTATCGAGTAAGGAGTCTGGAGATGTCTTTATTGTCTGTTCGATTCTATCTTGTGCAAGGTCGGTCATCGAATCGAACATTTGAATGGAGCCTCCATAAAAAAGTTCCATGGTATTTTCTATTCCATAAGCTTCTTCGAAATTTGCACTTTGGTAGTTTGAAAGAATATTAAAGCATACATAAAAAAGGATTAGAGGTAATACCATAATCGTTAGGAAGGCTAATAAAAGTCTTGTACGTATTTTCACTGTGAAATCTCCCCTTTCTTAGTGGTTAGAGTACCAAAGAAAAATGCAAAAGTCAACTAAATGAGGCAGATTCTCTGATTTTTGCCTATTGACTTTTTAGGAACTTTTTCTTATACTAGAGAAAGTCCGACCGACGGGTCGGAAAATGATTATTTATTTTTGAAAGGAGTCCTATGATACCTCGTTATAGTGTCAAAAAACCGTATACTGTTTTGGTGGGCATTGTAATTGTATTGATTTTGGGGTATGTTGCGTTTACGCGAATGACAACGGATTTACTTCCTAGTATGGAATTACCCTATGCAATTGTAATGACTACATATCCGGGTGCGAGTCCTGAGACGGTAGAAACCTCAGTTACAAGCCCGATTGAATCTTCGATGGCGACATTGGATAATATTAAAAATATTACCTCAGTATCGAATGACAACTATTCTCTCGTTATTTTAGAATTTTCCGATTCTGCAAATATGGATACGTTAACCATTGATATGCGTGAGAAATTAGACCAATTGAAATCTTCTTTTGATGATTCGGTTGGAAGTCCGATTATTATGAAACTAAATCCGGACATGATGCCGGTTATGGTTGCTGCAATTTCTTCTGATAAGTATGACAGTAAGGAATTGACGGACTTTGTTGATGATAAGATTATCCCGAACCTAGAGAGTATTGAGGGTGTTGCCTCTGTAAGTACAACGGGTGATGTAAAAGAGGATATTCAGGTTATCATTCGTCAAGAAAAGATTGATAAGTTAAACAAGAAGATTAAGAAAGCATTAAATAAAAAGTTTGCAGATGCGAAGGATGAAATTGACGATGCCAAGAAGGAATTAGAAGATGGCAAGAAGGAATTAGAAAGTGGTAAAGAAGAAGCCGCAAATCAGATGGCATCGGCAGAACAAAAGATTAATGACAGTAAGGACCAGTTACTTACTAGTGAAGCGGATTTAAAATCAAAGCTTGCACAGGTAGAATCTGGACTTACAACGATTGCCCAAAAGGAAGCCGAGTTAAAGGCTAGTGAGAAGCAGTTAAAGGCAGTTCCTAATCAGTTAAAACAAGTAAAAGAAGGCTTAAAGCAAATCGAGGATGCAGAGGATTTGTTATATCAGGCGAAGGAAGGTCTTACTGCACTTGAAACGCAAAAGCAGATTTTAACGACGTTAAAAGAAGCAATTGATACTGGCAAGGATGTAGCAGGAGATGTGGATTTATCGGATTTAAGTGATGAAGAGTTACAACAGCTTGCTACACTTATGGGTATGAGTGTTGAGCAGTTAAAGGCATTGATTCAGACTGGGCAAAATGCAACAGATACGTCTGATACGGATTTATCTGCTACATTAGAGGAAGCAATTAAGACGGTAGATGGACAGATTAAAGCAGTTCAGACACAGCTTAAGGCAGCAGGAATTGACAATGCGACTTCGACTGCGGTAGATAAGAAATTAAATGAGTTAAGTGCACAAAAGGTAAACCTTGAAAATAGCAAAAAACAATTAGAATCTGCTTCTAGCTCTAGTAGTCTAAAGCAGATTGAAGCCGGGAAAAAGCAGCTTGCTAGTAGCAAGAAGCAGCTAGAAACTGCGAAGGCAAAACTTACAACGGCAATGGAACAGATTTCGAGTGGTAAGGTAAGCTTAAATCAAGCGCTTAGTGAATTAAATAAGCAGCGTCTTAGTGCAACGATTGAGATGGCTTCTGCGAATGCACAGATAAGCTCTGGTGAGAAACAACTAGAGTCTGCTGAGGATACCTTAGATGACCAGAAAGATTCAGCTTATGAGAGTGCAGATGCCGATAAGACGGTTACGATTTCTATGATTGAAAACATCCTAAAGGCACAAAACTTCTCGATGCCAGCAGGTTATATTACCGAGGATGGTACTTCTTATCTAGTTCGTGTCGGTGATGATTTTAAGAGCACGGACAATATAAAGGACCTTGTTCTTATGGATATGAACTTGGATGGTTTAGACCCGATTAAGCTTTCGGATGTTGCAGACGTTGTTGTAAATAGCAATAAGGATGATGTCTATGCGAAGGTTAATGGCAATGCGGGTATTATGCTTACGATACAAAAGCAGACGGGATATTCCACAGGGGATGTATCGGATAAAATCTTAGCTCGATTTGAAGAGTTAAAATCCCAATATGAAGGTACAGACTTCATTACATTAATGGACCAGGGTGTCTATATTGATATGGTTGTAGACTCTGTATTAAGTAACCTTTTAATTGGTGCATTGCTTGCAGTCATTATTTTACTGATTTTCTTAAAGGATTTACGACCTACAATTGTTGTAGCGTTATCGATTCCAATCAGTATTTTGACTGCGATTGTATTGATGTATTTTAGTAATGTAACATTAAATGTTATTTCCCTATCTGGTTTAGCACTGGGCGTTGGTATGTTGGTGGATAACTCGATTGTTGTTATTGAAAAT
>CABUZU010000078.1 GCA_902496125.1 uncultured Lachnospiraceae bacterium | reverse complement strand
CATCCTGTTGGAACCGATGTCAATCCATTTCGCCCTATGAGTGACTTACCAACTGCCACCGAACTAATTGATGGTCTTAAATGGTATATCGAAGAAGCGAAAAAGCAAAATCTTAAGGTTTATCTTGGAACCTTACTTCCGATCTATGGTTGGAGAACCTATGCACCATTTCGTGAAGATTTAAAAAATGAAGTCAATGCTTGGATTCGTACAACAAACGATGCCGATGGATTCGTTGACTTTGATAAAGCAGTACAAGACCCAAATCATATCGAAGCTTTTGCTCCTGGATTTGATAGCGGCGACCATTTACATCCTAGCTTTCCAGCTTATGAAGCGATGTCAAATGCCGTTCCTGAAAGTTTTCTAAAATAATATGTATCCTCCCTTTATACAGGGGGAGGATTTTATTTTTTTCTTGTTTTTTTATAGGAATGCGGAATACGTATTCGAAAGAATCTCGCCATTACATTTTCAAAGCTAAATGGAAAAAGGGGATAAAGATAGCTTTTTTCAGCAATTGTTTTGTTAAATATCAAACTGACGAGAACAAAAGCAACACCAAAGAAAAATCCCCAGATATTAAAGATTCCAGTAAGAATTAATACAATCAGTCGCATAAACTTAAGGGCATAGCCTAGTTCCATGCTACTTTGAGTGTAAGTTGCAAGAACTACAAATGCCATATAGAGCATAACCTCAGCGTTAAACCAACCAGAACTTACAGAAAAATCACCAACAACTAAGGCAGCAATTAAACTAAGTGGAGTCGTAAGCATATTCGGGGTATTAAGTGAGGCTAGCTTTAATCCATCAATAGCAAATTCTAAGATTAAAAACTGCCACAAAAATGGTAGATTTACAGGGTCTTTTACTGAAATAAAGGCTAACCAATTGGGTACAATATTGGGATTTTGCATCATCATTAAAAAAAATGGCGTTAAAAATAGAGCCAAAATAAACGTAACAAATCGGGTAAATCGAAGATAAGTGCCAGTAACTGGTGGAAAATAATAATCGTCAGCTTCTTCAATAATATCAAAAATACTAGAGGGCAGTACCATTGCAGCCGGTGAATTATCTACTAAAATTACAATATTCCCTTCTAAAATACAAGCGGCTGCTGTATCAGGTCGTTCTGTATATTTGAATTTTGGAAATGGATTTATCCATTTGTGAGGAAAAAGACATTCTGCTAAACTTTCTTGATTCATTGTAAGAGCATCGACTTGTACTTCCTTTATTTTATTGCGTATTCTATTTAATAAATCTTTATCCACACGATTATCTAGATAACAAAGTACAATATCGGTATAAGAATTTCGACCAGCATGTAGCATTTCATTGATAAGCTTTGGACTACGGATTCTACGACGAATTAATGCCGTATTCCATACTATCGTTTCTACAAAACCATCTCTAGACCCTCGAAGAGTACGGTCTTTTTCGGGTTCTTCTACACTTCTTGCTGGATATTCTCGAATATCTAATACAATTCCTTCATCATATCCATCCACAATAAAAACGACAAGACCTGTTAAAATTAGATGAATTAACGTATCAGTATTATTTTCTAACGAAACCTGTCCATAAGGCAAAATATTTTTAGAGAAAGAATGTGCATCATTTGGAACTTCATCAGGCTTAACCCCTAATAGAAATTGAAGAATTTTTTCTAGTAAATCATCATTAGTAAATCCATCTATCATGTAAAGACAGGCTTTTTTATCACCAATATGAATAATACGATAGATAAGGTCAAAACTTTTATCAATAAGTAAAGTATCATTAAGATTTTTAATATTTTCTTCAATGTTTGAAGTAAGTTGCTGTTCCATAAGAGTACCTCCGTCTCTTTTATGATGTCTATTTTTTTTAAAATTATACATATAAAAAGAAGCCTCAAATTCATGAGACTTCTAAATTTACTTATATCACATATTCAATATCTTCATTCGGTTTCATATTAAAGATATCAAAGATTTTATCTCTTACCTGTAAAAAGTCGCTACTTGTTCTTACTCTGTGTTTTCCAAGATTTACTTTTACAATACTTTTTATCTTACCCGGATTTGGAGTCATAACAACGATTCTATCAGCTAAAAAAACTGCTTCTTCAATATCATGAGTTACAAATATAATTGTCTTTTGTTGTTCTCTTGCAATTTTTAAAATATCATCTTGCAATTTCATACGCGTAATTGCATCGAGTGCACCAAATGGTTCATCCATAAAAATAATCTCTGGGTCTACTGCAAGTGCTCTTGCAATTGCAACACGTTGTTGCATACCACCTGATAATTGGCGTGGATAGGATTTCTTAAATTCACTAAGTCCTACTAAATCTAGATACTTTTGTGCAATTTTCTTACGTTCTTCCTTTGCAATCTTTTTCGGTTCCAATCCAAGTTCTACATTTTTTTGTACCGTTCTCCATGGTAACAGTCCATAATTTTGGAAAATCGTCACATTTTTAGTAGAGGGTTCTGTGACTTCTTTTCCATCAATTGTAATGCTACCAGTATTAACGGTATCGAAACCTGCAATTGCATTAAGAAGTGTACTCTTACCGCATCCAGAGGGGCCTAGTAGGCAAATAAATTCGCCTTTTTCGATTTCTAAATTTACATCTTTTAAAGCGGTAAACGTTTCTCCATTTTGAAGGAAGGTCTTTCCAGCATTTTTAATTTCAATATACATTACTTAATACCTCCCCAAAATCGTAAAATATAATTTTCTAATTTCTTTAACAGTGTATCTAAGATTAATCCTATTACACCAATTACCACGATCGTTGCAAGTAACATATCTGCTCTAAGATTGTTACGACAATCAATAATTAAATATCCAAGTCCTGACTGTGAACCAACCATTTCACCTGCAACTAAAAACACCCATGCCGTTCCAAGTGCTAAATGAATACTATTTGCAATCTGTGGAAATGCAGCAGGAAGAATGACTTTCCATAAAATCTGAGGCTGCTTAATACCAAAGTTTTTTGATACTTTTAAATAAATTTGGTCAATATTTGCTACTGCTGAAACAGTGGATAGTAAAACTGGAAAGAATGCAGCAATGAAAATAATAACTATTGCCGGTGTATCCCCAATACCAGCCCAAAGTACGATAAATGGCATCCATGCCATTGGTGAAATTGGTCTTAGGATTTGTACGATTGGATTAATATATTTAAAAATTCCTGGAAACCATCCTAATAATAAACCAAGTAACACTGCTACAACTACTGCACTAATATAACCAAGTGCAAAACGGTATAAACTTGCTAAAATATTTACAAAAATCGAACCATCTGTAATCATCTGAATCAATGCTTCTAATGCATGAATCGGTGCTGGAAACAAAGCTTCATTAAAATTACTTAAATTAAATGCAAGTTGCCAAATGGCAATTAAGATTACAAAGGAAACAACAACATTTTTAATCGACAATAATTTTTTCAATGTAACCACCTACTCCTGTGTAAGATTTTCTACAAATTTATCATAAGCTGGTGGATTATCAGAAAGTCCATATTTTTTAACTTTCTCCACTAAACTATCATAGATATCCTTTGTAATATCAAGGTCGTCATAAGAAATCCACTGTAAGGAAAGGTCTAATACCTTTTCATCCTGTCCTAGATATTCTTTGGCAACTTCTTTTGCCTTATCCGTTGTTAAATTCTTACCAGCAGTTTTATAAGCTTCTACAAACTGAGTTGCTTTTTCTTTATTGCTGTTAATAAAGTTATCGGTTAATACAAGTGCACAGCATAGAGAATCTTTCCATAAATCCTCTGAATAATTTAAGACATGACCTACACCTAATGCTACTGCCTTTGCTCCAAATGGTTCTGCAACACAATATGCATCAATCTGTCCACTTGCAAGTGCAGAAGGCATTTCAGTAGGTGCAAGTTCAGTTACCTTTACATCATCTACGGTTAATCCAGCACTTGCTAATTCATCATTTAATAAAATATTGTGTGAGGATTGACGATGAGGAATAGCAAATGTTTTTCCTTTTAAATCAGCAGCAGACTTAATATCATTTGAAGCTACAATGACATTACCATCTTTATGTCCTAATGCTACAGCTTTAATACCAATTCCTTCTTCAACAGACTTCATTGCAAGCTCTACTAATACAGAAGCACCGTCTACATGACCGCTGTTTAATGCGTCTAATAGTTCTGGCCAAGAACCATATTTAACAAGTTCTACATTTAATCCTGTATTATTTTTTAATTCTTCTGCTTCTTCAAATAAAGCAAGTGCATGAGTAATCGGTAAATAAGCAATTTTAATGGCATCTTCTGATGTACTTTGACTGCTCTGTGTGGCGGTAGTCTCCTTAGAAGAACTTCCACAAGCAGTTAATGAGAATGCTAAAAATACACTAAGTGCTAATGCTAAAATACGTTTTTTCATAAGTTTTCCTCCCCTATTCTAACGATTAGTCCCAACCGAGGGCTTTTCTCTTTTTCTTAATATCTTCTACAATTTTATTGCCAAGTGATACAGGGTCTGTATCTACATTCATTGTAGAACCTAATAATTCTCTTGTTCCTTCTTTTAAAAATTCAATGACATTTTTAGAACCATGGATTTGAGCCTCTACACAATGGTAGGAGCTTACACCCATTAATCGAAATCCTAATGCAGCATCGATACCTTTTTCATTACCCCATTCTGGAGAAGTAAATGCATAAGGCATTTCATAAATTTTATGACCACATTCATTCGCAAGTCCACCAAAGATTCCTGAAGAACGAGTATTGTCAATACATTCACCTACATGCCATACAGGTGGTAAATCGCCTAAGAATTCTTTTAATCCCTCACCTGCTTTAGATGCTGCATCTTTGTTACAATATCCTAATTTCATTAATGGAAATGATGCACAACCATTTGATAAAATAAGTACATTATTCTTAATTAAAACATCGGCTACATCCACAATGGCCTTTTCATATAAAACCTTAGGATTATTACAGCCAACCATATTTACTACACCAAGGATTTTTCCACTCTTTAATGCATCTGCAAGTGGCTTAAATCCACCAAAACGTTTTCCTATATATTCTACAGAAAATCCAACTTCTGCTTCTACTTCATAAGGTGGAATATAAACTGGAATTCCTTTACGAGCTTCGAAGCTTTCAATTGCTCTTGTTACGATTTGTTCTGCTAACTGTCTTGTCTGACCAATGTTTGAATGATGATGGTCGTATTCGTATCTTTCTGCTCCTGGAAGTCTTGCAGAATCACTTGTTGTAACTACTACAGTCTTAAAACAACGTGCAACATCCATAATAGAAGGAAATACATCCTGTACATCGGCTACCCATAAATCAAGTGCACCGGTTGCAAGTACTAGCTCTGCTGAAACTGCATTGGATAGTGGAATTACTCCACCATAACGATACATTGCTGCAAGTCCTGAACAGCAGATTCCATAAAAACGGATTCCTTTTGCTCCTTTTGATTTTGCAAGCTCAATGAATTTCTCATCCTTACCAACTTTTACGATTTCACTTACTAAGGTTGGTAGATGTCCATGAACAGCAATATTAACATAGCCTTTTTCTAACGCTCCAATATTTACTTTTGATGTAACAACATCTCCTACACCAAATAAACTATCGGTTGCAAGCGAAGCTCCCATAACTCCTGAGAAGGTAAATGCAAGTCCACAACGAAGAAACTGTTGCATAATACTTCTCCAATCACCATCGGTTGACTGTCCAGATTTATGATAAGCTTCAAATACTTCATGGTAAGCACTAATTGGTAAAATATCAAGTTCCTCCCATACTTTCTGACGTTCTGGTGGGGCAAATGCTTTAATCGTTTTATATTCACCAGGAACGGTACGAGATAAATCTTCTAATAATACATCCGCTACATCTGATGCAATCTTTTTAAAGGAACGATGCTCTGTCTTAATACCAAATGCCTTTGCTACATCTTTTACTTTTTGTTTTCCAACAATCGGAATATCTAATTTTCCTTCTGCTGCCCATTTTAAAGAAAGCATTACCTCTCTTGCATGCATACCGTGCTGTGCTGCACCTGCTGCTGCGGAGCGAAGTAAATTTCTTGCAACAATTAAATCTGCATCTGCACCACAAATTCCTCTTGGACTCTTAGGAGTGATTCTACAAGGTCCCATCGTACAAATCTTACAGCAAATCCCTGCCATACCAAAACTACACTGTGGTTTTTGTGCATCAAAACGATCAAATGTTGTATCAATTCCTAATTGCTCTGCACGTAGTAACATCTCTCTTACTGCTGGGTCAGGTGTTTTATCAATTACATCTTGTTTCGATGGAAATGTCTTTTTATATTCATTAACTGCATTCATATAATCTCTGATAAATGCCTTATCGTCTGTCTCATCTTGATGGTCTGCTTTTGCTACAACGGTTGGAATACCATGCTCATCAAAGCCGATTAACGCTCTGTGATTGTGAATGTGATTTTTCTTTGCCATATCCTTCTCCTTATATACACTTATTCCTATCAATTTACTGCGTTTTCGTGTTGATTTCTTGTATCATACACTAGTTTTCCTAGCTTGTCAATAGGTTTTATCTTTTACAACAAAAAAACCACTGTACTTTCGTACAATGGTTTTTTGTGAATACTATATCGTTATTTGAGTGACGTCTCTTACATCATTCCGCCCATGCCTGCTCCTGCTGGCATTGCTGGTTCTGGTTCTTTAATCTGAGCTACAACAGATTCTGTTGTAAGTAAAGTAGATGCTACACTAGTTGCATTCTGTAATGCACTTCTTGTAACCTTAGCTGGATCTAGGATACCTGCTTCTACCATGTTTACATATTTTTCATTTAATGCATCAAATCCATATCCAACTTCTGATTCTCTTACTTTATTAATAATTACAGAACCTTCTAATCCTGCATTTGCAGAGATGTGGAATAAAGGAGCTTCTAATGCTTTTAATACAATTTCAGCACCAGTCTTTTCATCACCTGTTAAGTCTTTAACCATTTCTGCTACTTTCTTAGAAGCATGAATGTAAGCAGAACCACCACCACAGATGATACCTTCTTCTACAGCTGCCTTAGTTGCTGCTAAAGCATCTTCCATACGAAGTTTAGCTTCTTTCATTTCAGGTTCAGTAGCTGCACCAACACGGATTACTGCAACACCACCAGCTAATTTAGCCATACGTTCTTGTAATTTTTCTCTATCATATTCAGAAGAAGTCACTTCATACTGAGCTTTAATCTGATTAATACGATTCTGAATTTCATCAGCACTGCCATAACCATCAACGATTACTGTGCTTTCTTTTTCTACTTTAACAGATTTTGCACGTCCTAACATTTCCATTGTGGTATCTTTAAGTTCTAATCCTAATTCTTCTGAGATTACTTGACCACCTGTTAAAACTGCGATATCTTTTAACATTTCTTTTCTTCTATCGCCATAACCTGGAGCCTTAACACATACAACAGTGAAAGTACCACGTAATTTATTCATAACTAAAGTAGCTAAAGCTTCGCCTTCAACATCTTCAGCGATGATTAATAATTTACGACCAGTTTTAACGATTTGCTCTAATAGAGGAAGGATTTCCTGAATGTTAGAGATTTTCTTATCTGTAATTAAAATCATTGGCTCTTCTAATTCAGCCTGCATTTTTTCTGTGTTTGTGCACATGTAAGCTGAAATATAACCTCTATCAAACTGCATACCTTCTACAACTTCTAATTCAGTATGCATAGATTTAGATTCTTCAATTGTGATAACACCATCAGTAGTAGCTTTTTCCATTGCATCTGCTACCATCTGACCTACAGCTTCATCACCAGCAGAAATTGCTGCAACTTTAGCAATCTGTTCTTTACCAGTTACGTTGCTAGACATTTCCTTAATTGCTTCTACAGCAGCTTCTGTTGCTTTCTTCATACCTTTTCTTAAGATAATAGGATTAGCACCTGCTGCTAAGTTCTTCATACCTGCATTAACCATAGCCTGAGCTAAAACGGTTGCTGTTGTAGTACCATCACCAGCTACGTCATTTGTCTTTGTTGCTACTTCTTTTACTAACTGAGCACCCATGTTTTCAAAAGAATCTTCTAATTCGATTTCTTTTGCAATGGTAACACCATCGTTTGTGATTAATGGAGTTCCATAAGTTTTATCTAGAACTACGTTACGTCCTTTAGGTCCAAGGGTTACTCTTACTGTATTTGCTAATTTATTTACACCAGCTTCTAAAGCTTTTCTGGCATCTGCACCATATTTAATTTCTTTTGCCATGATTGTTTTCCTCCAATGATTCAATTTTTATTCAGATTGATTATTCTTCTACAATTGCTACGATATCGTTCTGTCTTACAACGATGTATTCTTCACCATCTAATTTAACTTCTGTTCCAGCATATTTAGAATAGATAACAACATCGCCAGGTTTTACCATCATAGTAACTTCTTTACCATCAACATTTCCACCAGGACCTACAGCAACAACCTGAGCTTCCTGTGGTTTTTCTTTGCCTGCACCGGCTAAAATAATTCCAGATTGAGTAGTAACTTCTGCCTCTTTCTGTTTTAATACAACTTTATCGCCTAATGGTACTAATTTCATTTTAATCTTCCTCCTAAAATCCAATTCCGATTTATTAGCACTCATTACCATCGAGTGCTAACGATTGGTTATATCTTATTCGATTTGCCTATATTTTGCAAGAGTGTTATTGGCTGTAAATCATGACATTTTCTTTTGATTTCTTTTATTTTCTATTTTATTCTCTCTATTTTGTAGTTTTTCAAAAATTAGTAAAAAATACTACACAGTTGGCATCACAATTTCACCTGCAATTGCACTTGCAGCTGCTGTCGCAGGAGAACCTAAGAAAATTTCCACTTTTGAAGTACCCATACGACCTAGGAAGTTTCGATTGTTTGTTGCAAGTACACGCTCTCCATCTGTCAAGATTCCACATGCACGTCCACAGCAAAGTCCACAACCAGGCTGCGTAATAATTGCACCAGCCTTCGCTAAAGTCTTTAAATATCCTGCTTTAATTGCTTCACGGTAAATACTTCTACTTGCTGGTGTTACAATTAATTTCACATAAGGAGCTACCTTTTTACCTTCTAATGTTTTTGCAGCAATTTCTAAATCCTCTAAACGACCATTGGTACAAGAACCAATAAATACTTGGTCTAATTTTGTTCCTACTAATTCTTCTACTGGATGAATATTATCAACCTGAGAAGGGCAAGCTAGTACAGGAACTAAATTCTCTGCATTATAAGTAATTGTACGACAATATTTTGCATCTTCATCTGCATGAAGCCATTTAACATCTTCTAAATCTACATTCGAATATTTAGCAGTCTTTTCATCTGGTGCAAACAGTCCTGCCTTTGCTCCTGCTTCGATTGCCATATTAGACATTGTCATTCTAGAAGCAACACTCATTTCATCAATTGTAGTGCCAGAAAACTCTAATGCTT
>CABUZU010000077.1 GCA_902496125.1 uncultured Lachnospiraceae bacterium | reverse complement strand
TTTTGAGCGGTTCGTGGACCATTCATGGCAAAGTCGGCCTTGCAAGTATATTTCATTCCAGCCCGAACGCTTAAAATTGCTGCAAAGTTTAAAGATGTTTGTTCTCTTAATCCATTGTGCATCTGCAAGAAATAGTTACGATAGGTAGCAACAGGCATATTTTTGTCATTTTCACCTTGTAACCAAAAATAACCTTGATGGTGAATGTAATAGTGACTATCATTTTCTACGACTTCTACGGCTCGTTTATAGAGTTCTACCGCTTGCCAGAAGTTATTCTCTCTTTTCTTGTTTCCTGGAATCCATGAAGTAATACTGGTATTACCCTCTGCTGCATTAATGATATAAACTTTTTCATTAGTTAACGTATTCCATTCATAAGCGAGTGCACTATCAAACCCTAATTTGCTACAAGCTCCTGCTGCCTTTGTAAGATTATTCGTTCTACACCATTCCTTAGAACTTGTATTATCTGTTATCGAATTTGGAATAAAAGAATTGGCATTTTCGATTGATAGATTTTCTCCAACCTTTGAAAAGCCACCAATTCTTTTATACGCATAATCCTTTGCCGGTGCATAAGTACTATAAACTTGACCTTCCTTACACAGAATGGTCTGTTTATGGTAGGTTGATACTAAATTTTCCCTGCTTCGTTCTCCTTCTGCATTGCTTTGTCCAATGATTAATAATAGATTAATCGGTGCTTTCTTTATTACAACTTCGATTTGTTGTCCAGTTATTAGCTTTACCTGTGCACTACCACAATCTATGGCTGTTATGGTATGACCATCAGCCTCTAGAACAGTATGACCTTGAATAATTTCTTTTACATCACAATCGAATGTATAACGATCATCATAAAAGAGTTCTAATACCTGTCCTGATTCTATTGCATAGGCATCTATTGAAAAAAGCCCTATTAGACCAAGCAATACGCAAAAGAAGAACCATTTTCTATAGTCCACTACAGTTTGAACTACAACTAGCACAATCAGATGGAGAACAATTGCTTTTATCTATTTGTGTAGTATCTTCTTCGTCAACTTCAAATATTGCATCAAAATCACAATGTAAGGTACCCTGTGCAAATTGTTCTGCTCGTACATTGGTAACGCCTGTAATAGCAGGATAAATCTTAATTCCAACTTCTTCTAAAGATTTCTTAGAGCGTACACCCATTTTTTGACAAATAACTGCATCAATTTTTAAATCCTTAAGGAAAAGACCAATAATATCTGGCTTTAATCCCTTATTAGGAATTACTTGTGATGCTAAAATCTTGCCATCTTCAATGACATAGACTTCAAATTCTTTTGCCTTTCCAAAATTTTTAGCTACAAATCCATTTACATATGGTATTGCTAATCTCATATCCTTTGCCCCCAATATTGTTTTATAATTAACCCTGAGACCTTACCCATTCAATTAATTGTTTGCAAGGTTCTACTAAAGGTTGTAATTCTTTTCGATTTTCCTTTTCAATTAATTCATTCCATAAACCAAGTGCTAACCTAGCATTTTCTTCAACCGTTTCGATTTCATCATGATTTGCTAAATTTACAGCTAAATTATAGTAACCCATCGCTAAGTTATTCTTATCGTGAATCTTTCCTTTCTCTGATAGCTGTTCAAATAAAAAGATACTCTGTCTTTGATATTCAATTGCCTGTTCCATATCGTGGTCTTTTTCATAAAGAGCTAGGAAAAAGAGGGAAATTGCTAAATCATTTAAATCAAATTGAATATCATCCTGCTGTAGTCCTCTTAAAATATCCACAGTCTTCTGATACCAATATTTATTAATCGAAGGAGCATCTTTAAATCTACGATGTAGATCTCCACAAATTTGACAAAACTTCGCAAGACGAACAGAAGAAATAATTAAGTCTACCGCATGTAATTCTTCTAAAGATTCAATTGCCTCTTCAATATGTGCTGCTGCTTCTAAAGATTCCTTACCATCCATACAAATTTTTAAATTAGAATCGGCTAATTGAATTGCTTCTTTTACCGTATTCTGATATTCCTTTGAAGAACTATACCACTTATTTTCTTCATTTAATGCAATTAGGCTATTAATTCTTCTACGAAATAGTGCATTCTTAGAATTGTTATCTTCTTCATCTTTTTCTTCATTCTCAGCAATAAAAGAAAGAGCCTTATCTAATAATTCCTTTTCTTTTATGCGGTCTTTTTTATGATTATAGCTAGAAGATGCATTCATATAAAGACCAGCAAGTGCACGATTGCCATCTGGAGTCTGTAAAAGCTTTGCTACTTCGCTATCCTTCTCATATGCTACCCCTTTTTCAAAATATTCTAACGCTTCATCTGTCCTATCTTCTTCTGATAATGCAGCTACAACATTTCCTGCTGTCTTAATCTGAGAAAATTTAAGCTTAGCCTCTGCTTCCTTATCTGTGGTAAAATTCTTAGAAGCAAGTGCCTTTTCTCTAGCATTAAAGATTACCATATGATTCTTTGTAGATTGTTCAAAGTTTTTCTTAGAAAACTGGAAAATCGCATCTCTTTCAATTACTCCTACTAAACACTCTAACTGCTGTGTAGTTTCTACCTGTTCAATATATTTAGAAGCCCTCTCGGCAAGATTTGCATTATTTGCAGTGATATTTAAACGCTCATGAAGTACAGATAAACCGATGATTCGTTTACAATACTCAGTTAACTGTTCGGTTTTTCCTTCATTAATCATCTGTTCGCAAATAAATAGGATATTTTGAGTATAGGTAAGTACAGCTCCAATATCCTTCTTTTGATAAGCTTCTTTAATAAATTCACCCATTAGATTCATCCACTCTATACGGCGGTCTTTTTCTTCTGGTTTTTTAGCCTGTGAATTTACGAAATTAGAAATATTGGCAATAAACGAAGTAAATTGCTTTGCATCATCTTCTGTTAAGTTTGCTAAATTTTCAAAACGCTTCTTTGCAATCTCCTTTAATACTCTAACAGCTTCATCTAAGCTATGAAGCATAATAACTTGTGATTGTGTTTCATTCATGTTTTCTTTTCTACTCATTATTAATCTCCTGTCAAATTTATCTATCGTTCATTATACACAATTTTTCATAAAGTTACAAGATATAAAAAGAGGCATCGCTTATTTTGCGATACCTCCTTTTCTTAATTACTTGATTTTTTATTTTTTGCTAATTTACCATAAATCGCTGTATCTTTAAAGACTTTATTGTAATAATCGGTTTCAACAACTAAGGTTGATGCATCAAGTTTTGCATTTACAATCTTCTTCATTGCAGCTACATATTCTTCTTTCTCGCTATCAGACATTTTAACACCCTTAGCAAGCTTAAACTTACCAGTATAACGGTTATAAACACCCTTATCTGTCTTCCAGCTTCTAGAAGTAAAGATAACAAGTGGTGTAGAATCTGATAAAATATCTGTTCCGACAATCATTCTAGAATCATATTCTAAACCTAATAAATTAGAAATTGTTGGAAGAATATCAACCTGTCCGCAAATCTTATCTACTTCTACTGGTTCATCCATGCTAGCAGTCCACATGATTAATGTGTTCTTATAAACATCAAAATTCATATTAGATTCATTTAAATTCTTAAGTTCAGAATCACCAAATTTCTTACCAGCTAATTCTTCAATAATATCCACATCGAAATATGGTACATGGTCTGGAGCTAATACTAATAAAGTCTTATCTGCAATTCCTGCATCTTCAAGACGTTTTACTAAATACTGTAATGCATCTTCTAATTCTAAGTTTGCAGCAAGATAAGCCTTGGTATCTTCTGAATAATCTAAATCCTTTACTCTGTCTTTATTCTTTATCGCCATTGAATCGCCACTAAAGTTATAAGGCATATGACCACTGATTGACATATAATATACATGGAATGGATCTTTGCTATCAATGTATTCATCAATAGTATGTTCAACTGTGTATTTATCAGATTGTGGCCAAAGTGATTTTCCACTAGAAGATTTTTCCATATCAAGTCCATTATAACCCTGTTTCCAAGTATAACCTAAGGTAGTATGAGTCTTAGAACGGTCATAAGTATCATTGTCATTTGCATGATAACCTAAAGATTTATAACCTAAACGATTAAACTGTTGTGCTAAAGTAAAGTACATATTGTTTTTATCAGAACCTACCGCTTTCATACTAATTGGATTACCATTCTTTGGATAAAGTCCTGTTAAGTTTTGGAATTCACCACCTGATGTACTAGTATAATGTAATGGTGTATAGAAGTTATTAAATACAAATCCTTCATGTGATAATTTATACAAAGTAGGAGTAAGCTCCTTATCAATCATATATCCGGTAAGACCTTCTGCGGTAATAAAGATTACATTATAATCTTTAAACATACCAGTATATTTATTCTTATTCGTAGGAGTTACACTGTTAAAATATTCATCTAACCATTTTACATCGCTATCTTTTTCCTTACTAGCTAATTTCTCGAAATCAACATCCATAACATTTGGTGAAGTATCAATAGTTTCTTGCTTACTTCCCTCAGATTCTGATTCAGCAGCAGAAGAAGATTCGGTATTTCCTTTAATGACTTCATTTGCTTTATCAAAGCCATCAAGGTCCGTCTTTGTTCCTTTTGCTTTAAAAATAGAATGTTTTACATCTAATCGAAGCATAGTAAGCGTTCCAAGCTGTTCTACCTGGTCATCTACATTCGTATCAGAATAGTAAAGTTCCTTAGGAGTAATATCTCCACCCCAAGGAAGACGTAACATAACCACACCTAAAATATCAAATACGACAAATAATACTAACATTGTAATAGGAAAAGCAATGCTCTTTCTTCCAAAATTTAAAAGCTTTCCTTTTAAAATTACAATGATTGCAATAATAGGAAGAATCATTAAAATTAATCCTATTAAATTCGAAGTAATACCAGTAATAATTGCTCCCATATAATCTGTTAATTTATTATTGGCAGCAGTATCTGCACTACTTAATAATTGATAGTATTGAGATAGTACTTTTTTACAAACAATTTCTACACCAAAGAGTACACATGGAATAATGGTTAATATTACAGCCATGACTCTATTGAATTTTTTAAATGGTGTACTTACAATTGCTGCACATACAAATCCCATACTAATTGCAAAAAATACGATTAGAGGCATATATTTCATACTTAATTTCATATAAATATGAAATGCAAACTCTAAATAAATAAACATAATTGGAAAATATAGTAATGCACCAATTGTAGAAGCAGTACTATATCTTCTCGATCCTGAACTTCTGTTTATGCGTCCATAATCATTCATTTTGTTCTCTTTCACCTTTCCTTTCCAAAATTTACTGTTTCATTATAGCATAGATTTAAAAAAAAGCTAGTAAAAAGAGCATATATTTTAATTAAGATTCGATTAAAATATATGCCCTAAATTGTTAACTATAGATGATAAATATATTTTGTAACAAGAGAAGAATAAGTTTTCTTTCCTACTTTCTTGTTTGCTCTAATACTTACATAGTAATTTTTCTTTTTGCTAACTGTTTTCTTTTTAAATTTCTTTAATGTAAAGGAAGTACTCTTAGTTGCTGATTTTACCTTTGTCATGTCTTTTAGCGTACTAGGTTTTTTAGTAGCTACAAATACATCATAATTTGTTGCACCCTTCATTTTCTTCCAAGAAATACTAAGTTTTCCATTTGAAAGTTTATAAGATGTGCCTTGAACATCTCCTGCAAAATATAATTCATTTGACCACTTACCATAATTTTTCTTACCATTTACGTTTACATAAGCTCTTACTTTAATTTTATAGAAGCTTCCTGCTTTTAATTTCGTACTATTAGGGTTAATGTAACGATAGGAAGAAGTTGTGCCTGAAACTAATTTCTTTTTACCTGTATTATCATATACATAGTACTGATAGCCATCGGCAATTTTATTTTCCTTTACACTAAAATAAGCACAGTGGCTAGCTGGATAAACCTCTGTACAAACAAGTCCTGTTACTTTTGTTGGAATTGTTGCACAACCATATGCATAACTATAGTTACTAGAAATTGCTGTATAAGAATTACTTCTTCGAATTGCATATACATAAACGGTATATCTTGTATTTTTAGATAATTTCTTTAAAGTAATCTTATTAGCGGTTATAACCGTTTTCTTCTCACTTGTATTATCATTTGCTTTTTTATAAATTACCTGATAAGCGTTAGCTCTAGATAATTTATCCCAAGAAAGTGTAATTGAGTCCTCACTAGCAACTGTTTGCTTTAAATTTCTAACTGTGTCACTAGGTTTTGTTACAACTTCTAAAATAGCATAATCGGTACATGCACCATTATCACCATATGCTCTTACACGAACATAATAGGTAGAACCTTGGCTTAGATTTCCCATAAACATCGTAGGAGTTTCTGAATTTCTAAAAAAGGTATATCCAGAATCTTTTGACTTTGAATACTCTACTCTATAACTAATATTGTTTCCAAGTACAGCATCCCACTGAATTTCTACATAAGATGTGGCAGCACTGGTTTGTTTTAATCCAGTAATCTTACCTGCTGCCTGTACAGATTTTGATGGAGCTAGCATAAAAAGAACTGCAATTGCTACCATAAAAAAGAGTGCTTTAAATTTTTTGTTCATTTGTATTCTCCTTTTCTTTTTTGATAGCTTGATTGTACCATATATTATACAATTTGAAAAGTCAAATTCCCTCAATTTCTTTACGAATCTTTAACATCTTTTTATCGATTCTTGCGATGTCTTTCGCGTATTTTTTTAATTCTAAATAAATTCGATCTCCAGTATCTTGTTCTCTTTTATAACAAAGTTGATGGTCAAGTTTAGCCCAGTAGTTCATTGCTACAGTACGAATTTGAATCTCCACTGGAATTTTCTTCTCATTAATCTCAATTGCAACAATTAAATGAATGCTTCGGTATCCACTGTCTTTGGGATTTTTAATATAATCCTTTACTTTTATTACTTCAAAGTTTACATTTTTCTTTAATGCTTTAAAAACGTTATAAACATCGTCTCGATACGTACAAACTACACAAACTCCTGCAATATCATTCAACGTATTAATTGCATTCTCTAATGTTACCTTTCTGCCTTTACGCTGTAATTTACGAATTATACTATCTGTTGTCTTAACACGCGATAATACACTATCAATCAAATCTCTGTTATACTTACTATGTAGCTCATAATTTAGCTGACGTACAATTTCTGTAATTCGTTTAATGGCTTCCATATAATAAACGCTCATTCCTAATTCTAACCAATCTTTTTCAAATTTCTTATTCATCATATTCCCCCTTTCAGCATCAACATTATAGTATATGCATATTTTTCTTTAATAGAACACTTTTTTCAAAAAAAATAAAAAAGGGAGATTTTATCTCCCAAGTCTTGTCCTAACATCTTCTCCTATCAACTGATAGATAACCGATGTTAAAGGTATAAAAAATAACATTCCTAATAAACCAAATAGTTTACCGCCTATAAAAACTGCAACTAAGGTAAATAAAGCGGGAAGACCTACCGAGCCTCCTACTACTCGTGGATAAATAAACTGTCCTTCAAAAAACTGAACAACTTGATAAACCACTAAATAAAGAATTACCTGACTAGGTGCAGTAAGCAATATCAAAAGTCCTCCAATAATCCAAGCTGACAGTGAACCAATATAGGGAATAAATTGAAAAATCGCTGCCATCACTGCAATAATTCCAGCATATGGAATCTTTAAAAGACTTAAGACAATAGCCATTAAACTTCCTAAAATAACCGCTTCTACACATTGTCCTGTTAAAAAGTTTGAATAAGTATTTGCAAAAAGCATCGCAACGTGTTCGATTTTTTCTACATATTTTGGCTTAAAATAAGCATGTAAAATATTTTGTACTTGTCTTGTTAATCTCTTCTTATCTAATAACACATAAATTGCAATAATTACAGAAATAAACAAGCCAAACAAAGAACTTCCAATCTGTGGAATACTTTGTAAAAGTGTTTTAAAAATATCCCCCATCATATCGGATAATTGTTTTAATACATTACTCCACTCAATTTTTGCAATGTATTCTTTTAATGGTTCAAACTGAATCTGCATGGACTGAATCCAATTTAGTAGATTATTCGCATCTGCATCCATTCCATTAAGTAATGATAATACAGATTCTACAAAATATGGAATCACACTTGAAATAATAAATGCTAAAATAGCGACTAATAGAATAATCGTTAAAATAAGACTCATTCCATTTCTTAGTTTTTCTTTTTTAAATATTGATATCTTCTCTAATTGCTTTGATATTGCTGTCATTGGCACATTTAATATAAAAGCAATAATAAGTCCAAAAAATATTGGAAGCATTAAGCTAAGCAATCCCGAACCCCAATTTAACAATTGATTAAAATGAATTGCTACAATTAGACCGATTGCAGCAATTGCTACTGTAAATATAATATCTTTTCTTTTTTGCAATGATTATCACCTCTTATCATACTTATTAAAAATAGTATCATTAAATGATAAAAATGTCAAACTCTTGAATTTCCTTCTCTAATTTGATATAACTATTACAGATTATAAACGAAAGAGAGAGGGAAAATGGTTACTATTAAAAGTTTTAAAGCAATTAGACCAAATGATTCTTTAGTTTCAAATGTCGCTGCACTTCCATATGATGTCTATGATAGAAAAGAGGCTATGGAAGTTGCGAAAAAAAATCCATTATCATTTTTAAATATTGATAGACCGGAGACTCAATTTGCTCCTGAGCAGGATATGTATGCAGACTGTGTCTATCAAAAGGCAGCTTCGATGTTAGAATCTAAGCTTCATGAGGGAATTTATCAAATGGATTCTAGCAGATGTCTTTACATCTATATGCTTACAATGAATGGCAGAAGTCAATCAGGCCTTGTCGCACTATCTTCCATTGATGACTATCTAAATCAAGTAATTAAAAAACATGAAAACACAAGAGAAGAAAAGGAACAAGACCGTATTCGTCATGTAGATGTTTGCAATGCTCAAACTGGTCCTATCTTTTTAGCTTATCGTGATAGCGAAAAAATCCATCAATTAATTGAAGAGCAAAAGAAACGTATTCCTATCTTTGATTTTATCTCTGAAGATGGTATAGAACATAAAGGGTGGAAAATAAACGATAACAATATTATTGAACAATTAGTACAAGCATTTGCTAAACTTCCTAACACCTATATTGCAGATGGCCATCACCGTGCAGCCTCAGCTGTTAAAGTAGGACTAAAAAGACGAAAAGAAAATCCAAACTTTACCGGAAACGAGGAATTTAATTTCTTTTTATCTGTATTATTTCCAGATACGCAATTAAAGATTTTGCCATATAACCGTGTCGTTCGTGATTTAAAGGGTAAATCGAAAGAAGAATTTTTAACAGAAATTTCTACTAATTTTGAAATCAAGCAAGTTAGCAAAGCTTTTGCTCCTAGCAAAAAAGCAACTTTCGGTATGTATTTT
>CABUZU010000076.1 GCA_902496125.1 uncultured Lachnospiraceae bacterium | reverse complement strand
CCAAAAAGCATCCATAAAATCGTCTAAAGACTGGCCTGCAAGCACGCAATCACCTCCCTTGCTGTGACGGCATTTGGAAAGAGATGCCTTGCCATACGATTTGCTGTTGTCGTATAGAAGTTATTTCCTGCAAAGAAATCTCTTGTTTCTTTACTTGTTACAATATTTCCTTCAAAGAATAATCCTACTCTATCTGCATATTCCGCAACAAATTCAACATCATGCGAAATCATAAAAATAGTAATTCCATGTTCTTGTAATTTCTTTAAGATGCCTCCAAGTTCTTCCTTATATTCAGCATCAAGCCCCTTCGTTGGTTCATCTAATAATAAAACTCTTGGACGAAGCAATAATACCTTTGCTAATGCTAGGCGTTGTTGTTCTCCACCACTTAAATCATACGGATGCCTATCTAATAATCCTGATAAATTGGTTAAACTAACAATTCCTTCAATTGCATCGGCTTTTTTCATTTCGATTGGATATTCTCTCGATTTTCTTTCTCTCTTCCCGCCAATAATTGAATACAAATCTTCTCTTACTGTTTTCTTAATAAACATACTTTGAGGATTTTGAGGAAGTACTCCTAAATATCCACGATACAATTCATCATCAGAATATCTTCTAATATCCTTACCACCTAATAAAATTTTACCTCGATAAGGCTTTCTTACTCGACTAATTAGAGAAAGCGTTGTACTCTTTCCCGTTCCATTTCCACCTACAATTGCAAAAAATTCGCCTTCATGGACATCAAATGATAAATCTCTTACAACATCCTTTCCATCTTTTTCATAGCGAAACCAAATATTTTTTACTTCAATTGCTAGTGGATTTTTATTCTCTTCATGATTAAACTCTTCTTGTGCCTTAGGCTTTCTTACAATCTTGCTCATCCATTCTCTACCTTCACTAACGGTTAATGGACAAGCCTCTTTGCTATCTACCCCTGCATAGATTTGCATTGGAATGGGCATCGATAAAAACATTCCGTGATTTTTTTGTTTTAATTCTTCACCAATTTCTCTTGGAAGTCCCTGTGCAATAATCTTTCCTTCATCCATTACCACTACTTGATTTGCATAAGGAATGACATCTTGTAAACGATGCTCTGTAATTAAAATCGTAGTTCCAATATCCCTATTAATTTTTCTAACAGTTTCTAAAAAATCAGAAGCTGCAATCGGGTCTAGCTGAGAAGTTGGCTCGTCTAAAATTAATAATTTCGGATGCATAGCCATAATTGCTGCCAAATTAAGAAGTTGCTTTTGTCCACCAGAAAGTTCGGTTACATTTTTATAAAACCATTGATGGATTCCAAAGTAACTTGCCATCTCCGCTACTCGAAGTCGAATGGTTGCATTGTCATATCCTAAACTCTCTAATCCAAAAGCAAGTTCATGCCATACCTTATCGGTTACAATTTGATTTTCTGGATTTTGGAGTACAAATCCAATCTCTGAACTCTGTGTACGATTATCAACTTCTTCTAATTTGATTCCATTATAAAAAATAACACCTGATTTTTCTCCATGAGAAGCAAGTACCGTCTTTAATTGTCTAAGTAATGTACTTTTACCGCATCCACTTTTTCCGCATAGTACATTAAAGGTTCCTTCTTTTATCGATAAATTGATGTTGTCTAATGATTTTTTCTCTGCCTCAGGATAGGCAAAGTTAAAATTTTTAATCTCAATAATGTTCATCTTATTCCCTCGCCAATTCTTCATAAATATTTCTGTATGTAATATCTATTTCTTTACCAATTTCACGTTGGCTTCTTCTTAATGCCATTTCTTCTACTACACTTAAAACCAACGGAATAAAACAGAAAATAGCAAAGGATACAAAGGTTAGAATTACTAAAAAATTACTACACTCCACAGGAGCTTTATTGCCCTGAACGGTAAAGCCTGCTAATAAAATACAAGGATTGTACTGTGCATAAGCAGCTCCTTTATAACATCCATAAGTAAAAATAATGGATAGAACTAAAAAAAGTCCTCCTACAATCTTGTCTCTTTTATCAAAATGATAAATTGAAAAAGCGGTTCGACCCGGAAGTCCATATCCTCTACTCTTCATCGAATCTGCTGTTTCAATCGCATTTTCCAATGCCCAAGTAACTAAAATCGAAAGTAAATTTAATGCATATTGGATTTTCTTTAGAAATTTTGCATTACTCGTATCCATTCCTACACATTTTTGTCCATTTCGAATAATCTTTAACTGATTTGCAAAAAGTGGTACAAATCGAAGTGCCATAGAAAGCATTAACGACATTGCTGGAATAATTCGTCCAAAAAGATAGATAAATTTATCACTGGTCATCACTTGATTGTAACAAGAAAACCATTCAATTACGATAAACATCACACATCCAAGCACAATACCATAAACCATAGACTCTAAGGTTACCCAGTTTCCACTACTTTCAATATAATAAAGCGGTGTCACCCCGTAGTGGTTAAACATCGGATTTACTAAAGCTACAATAATCAATGCTGGTAAAGTAATTAAAAAGTTCATCTTTAAAACCTTCTTTACTCCTAAGAGCCACATCCCATAAGATGTAGCCCCTAGAAAAGAAATGATTAAAAAGATTGGATGTTGTACAAACATCGTAAAAACTAATACGCCTACAAAATAAAATAAATTGATAATGGGATGACATCTACAAAAAGCATCTTCTTTCATCATTAATCTCCCATATATACATCGCCTACGTCGCTACCAAGATTACAGGTATATCTCCATTCAATCTCGTCACCACTCTCTAACGTGTAACTAGAACAGCCATAGTTTGGATACCATCCATTTACACGATACATCCAACCAGAGTTCTTACCACAGTCAAATTCGTATAACTGGTTAATACCTTCGACATAATAACTTCCATACATTGGTGTATAACTTGATTCCATCTGAATCTTATTTTCCTTTAATACACGTTTTAATACATCAAATACGGTTTCGCCTTCTTCAAACTCTACGGTTTGTTTCTTTAAAATCCATCCATCCTTTGGCACATAGGCTTCTTTCTTTTTATTTAAATCATCCCAATTGTCAAGAATGGTCTTACAGTCAATCGCTATCGTACAAGTAAGCTTCTTACTCTTCGTTTCTTGTTCTTTTTGCGTCTCCTGCTGTTGCTGTTTAGTATCTTGTGCCTGTTGTTGCTCAGTTTCCTGTGCCTGTGTTTGACCTGCCTTTGTCGTTTCTACTTGTGTCTGACTTTCTGTACTTTCTTCTCCATCAGAAGCCGTTGAACCACCTAATACATAAAAATCTCCGCCTGCTCTTGTTACGACAAAAGAAATTTTCGATTTACCATCTTTATTTTCAATTTTACCTTCATCTAATTGATATAACTTACCATTTTCATTAAGACAGTATAAAATTCGATCTGCCTTCCATTCTTCCTTTAATGTCAATGTGAGTGTTGCAGGAGCAGCCATATTCATCTTTTTTAATGTTACTTTTAATGCATAAGGAGCATTTCCTGCTGATTTTTTTACGTCGTCTAATCCCTTGCTGCTGCATTCCACTAATAAATTTTGTTCTACTGGATTTTGAATTTGTTTTCCTTTATATCTCCATTGATAAACAATCCCATCCTTCGTCTTTCCATTAAAATAATAGGTTCCTTTTTGTCCTGCAATGGTACTCATTTGGTCTTTTGATACGATTCCATCTTTTGGTACGTCATTTTGTTCTTTTAATGCAACTACATCTGCACTAACATTCGCCTTTGTAGTCGTTGCACCTGATTTTGACTCATCTTTACTACTACTACAGCCAACTAATACCAAAAGCATTGAAATAAGCAATGCTATTACAATAAAACCCCTTTTGTTCTTCTTCATGTTTCCTCCTTCTTAGTGATAACGATTTGGAATTGACTTTTTAAAGTTCTTGATAAAAATCTATAAATTTTTATCAGTTACCAAACGTTAAATAACATTATCTCCACATGATAAACCTTATGTTTTCTATACTTTTATTTTATCATGTATCGAATGACATGTATACGGGGAAAAGTTCTCCATTTTTGGATATTTATAGTAAAACTCGATTCCATTTTGTTATCAACAAAAAAAGAGGTACCTTTTTTAGATACCTCTTTCTAATCAATTTTAATAAAACTTCGCCAGTTCCTCTACTGTTTTTTTAGTAGGTTTTCCAGGTTCCTTTGCTGCATATCCCACTGCAATTACTGACACAATGATTTCCTCTTCTGGAATATTTAACATCTTTCTGATTTTATCTGCATCACGAATACCCATAATCAACGTATCAAGCCCTAATTCTTTTGCCTTTAATAAAAACAATTCATTGTGAAGACCAAGGTCATAATAGCCCCAACCATTTCCACATTCATTACTTGGCTTGCCAACCTCTGTATTAAATCCAGAATGATCTTTTACAAAGGTTGCAACGACTAAAGTAGCTCCTTTTGAATTCTTTTGATTAAATTCTGGAAGACATTCGGCTCTAAACTTTTCTAAAAGTTCCTTATTAATAATACAGTGATATCTCGCCGTCTGTGTGTTCTTCCAAGAAGGTGCCTGCGCTGCAGCTTTAATCATTTCTTCTAACTGTTCTTTTGTTACTTCCTTTGTCTCGTCATAAAAACGCATACTTCTTCTTTTCATCAATAATTCTTGAAATTCCATAAATTACCTCCTAGCACCTAGCATAACGGTGCAAAAATTCTTAATATTCCATTAAAGATTTCATAAAGTACACCATGTCTCATATCTTTTCTTGTTACTTCATGACTCTTTTCTTGTGTTGCTAAAAAGTCTTCTTCTAAATCCTTTAAAATACTTGCTTGATAAAACAAGGAATTATTTTCAAAATGCAAAAATAAACTTCGATAATCTAAATTTACCGTTCCAATCGTTCCAAGTACGCCATCAATCACACAACCCTTTGCATGAACAAATCCCGGTGTATATTCATAGATTTTAATACCAGCTTCCATTAATACCGAATAATAGCTTCTCGACAAACGAAAAACAATTTTCTTATCAGGGATTCCTGGCATAATAATTCGAATATCCACTCCCCTTTGGGCTGCTCTTACAAATGCATCCATCAAAGTATCACCAAGCATCAGATACGGTGTATAAAAATAAGCATACTTCGTTGCTTGTGATAATAGCTCTATATACAAATTATTGCTGACTGCATCCTTTTGTACTGGTGAATCATAATAAGATAACACATAGCCATCTTTCTTTTCCGATTTTAAAACAATCCGTGAAATATATTCCTTTGGAACTTTTTCCGTTGAAAACGCATTCCAAAATTCACTAAACATATAGACATAATTTTTTACTGCTGGACCTTCTAATCGAAGACCAATATCCTTCCAATGTCCAAACCGCTTCACTTCATTGATAT
Source organism: uncultured Lachnospiraceae bacterium (assembly GCA_902496125.1). GTDB lineage: Bacteria > Bacillota > Clostridia > Lachnospirales > Lachnospiraceae > TWA4. Next base: position 4,244 of record CABUZU010000076.1, on the reverse strand, counting down.
ACTCATCTGCAAGATTTACCCCACCAGTAAAGGCAACCTCACCATCAATGATTAACATCTTTCTGTGGTCACGATTGTTTAATGTTCCTCTTAAAAAAATTAGTGGATTAAAAGGAATACACTTAATACCCTTTTCTTTTAATTTTTTTAAATTTCTAAACGAATAAGTCGTCAAGCTTCCAAAATCATCATACATGATTCGAACGTCCACACCTTGTGTTACCTTCTCTTCCATAATATCAATTAAGGAATTAAAAAACTTTCCCTCTTCGACAATGAAATACTCTACAAAGATATACTTTTTGGCTTTCTTTAAATCACAAAGCATTGCTTCAAACATCTTTTCTCCAACTGGATAATAAGTTGCATTCTGGTTTTTTATCACTGGAAGTCCTGTCTTGTTTTGTAAATAATGAAATGTTTGCGAAACTCTCTTGTTTTGTTGTTCTAGTTTTTGAAAATCCGATGAATCATCTAACATCGACGGCATATCTTGCTTTGCTCTTTTTAATTTTTCCCCTAAAGGCTTTGCTGTTCTTTTATTTCCATAACATAGGTATAAAAAAGCTCCTAAAAGTGGAAGTGATAAAATAATCAACAACCACAAGGTTTTATATGTACCCTCATCTCTTTTTGTAATAACATAAAGCACAAATAAAAAAGAAAGAATACTAAGAATAATATCAATAATACCCTGATGCGGCTTTAACCAACTAAAAATAGCAGCATACCAAAGTGCTTGAATACAAAGTGCCGGAGCTATGGAGATGATTCGACCAATGATTCTTTTCATTTGTAACTCCTTCCTTTCTAATAATAATTATACAATTGTGTAGGGAAGAAGTCAAGGAAGGAAGACTTTCTACGCGGCTGCATTTGCATTAATTGTATCAATTACTTGTTTAATTCCAATCCATATATCCATATCATCAAAGATCTCGACAATACTTCCACGGTCCGTAAAAGGTGATTCTTGTAATACTGAAAAATCTTTTAACATTCCATTATGTACAATATATTCTACAATTTGATTTACAAAATAAATCTGTCTACTATCCAAATTTGCATTCGTCAGATACTCTGAAAACGCTTCTTTTGCTGCATTCATATCAAGTCCTATAATTTCTCTAACAAATTCACCAAGAGGTTTCTCTCCAAATTCATTTTCATAATCTTGTTTGGTTCCTACTTCATTCCATAGAATTTTTTCTAAATTTTCTATATCATCATTCGTTAATGGCTGATTTGTCTTTAGCTTTTGAATTACCTTCTCTTCTTGATGTTGTCTAATATAGTATTCAGCTTTTGCTTTATAATCTTTTAAATCATCATACATATCAAGTTCTGATTCTTTCCATTCAACAGATAAGATATCATCATCAAAGTTCGTATCATAACGAATCCTATTCTTTGGAATATACCTCATTAAATAACGAAGTTTTTCCCTAATATCCTCAAATTCATTAATATCTGCCTTCTCTATATAATCCGTATCTAAAATCTTTTTTATTAAGTCTGTGTGTTCCTGTATTTCTGGAATATTTGCTACACTTGCTATCCCAGCTACCTTTTTCTTTAAATCATTTCTTGCTTTATTATATTTTTTACCTAAAAGATATGCGAGCTCAATTCCATACATAAGTGCATCAAAACGTACTGCATTAACTTCTTCTTCATCCGATGTTATAAGTGGAGCTACTTCTTCTTTTACAATCAAAGTATCCTCATAGGTAATTCCATTATAACTTTCTTCGGTTGAATATTTTTCTACATATTTCAAATGTTGTCTTACTGCAAAATTATTTTTAGGAAGTTTTCTAACTTTCTCACTCATTTGCTTTACAAGAGCTTTTCTATAGCTAATTAATTTATCAACTTGATAATCCAATTCCTGTAATTTATACGAAATTTCAAATTGTAAATTAAAAATAGCACTTTGCAACGCAATTGTATTCATACCTATTTTCTCTTTTTTCAATCTAAAAAATTCAAAATTTCCACAAAAATCAAAAATATAAAATTGCTTTTTATCTTCTCCATCTATTAATTTCGGACAAAGTCTTGTTCCCCTTCCTATCATTTGCCAAAATTTGGCCTTACTCATAACCTTTTTAAAGAATACTAAATTTACTACCTCTGGTACATCAATCCCTGTATCAAGCATATCTACAGAAATTGCAATCTGTGGCATTTTCTTTGAATCCGAAAATTCATCAATGGCACTTTGAGCATAATTTATATAATTATCTATAACCATTGCAAAATCTGGTAAATGTGGATATTCTTTATTAAAAATCTCAAGTATCTTCTCTGCATGAGCATGATTTTTAGCAAAAATAATTGTCTTTCCAATTTTTTGGCCATAATCAATCTTAATTCCATTCGTCATAACTATATCAAGTACCTTACGAATCGTATCTTCATTAAATACCCATGTATTTAGCTCCGATGAATTAATACCCTTAGGAATTTTTCCATTTTCATCTTCAAAAGTAAATTCATATATTTCTTTATCTTCTTCTGAAAGTTCATCATATACAATGCCATTTTCAATAAAATTTAACTTCGATTCTACTGAAATATAATTTACCAAATATCCATCTTTAACAGCCTGATTCAAGTCATATCCATAAGTCGGAACTCCATTACTTAGTTCAAAAATCCCATAAGTATTCTTATCAATTTCATTTTTGGGTGTTGCTGTAAGTCCTACAAGTAATGCATCAAAATATGTAAAAATATCTTTATACTTATTATAGATTGACCTATGTGCTTCATCACAAATAATCAAATCAAAATGACCACAGGTAAATAGCTTACCTTCACTATCATTTACGGTATCAATACACTTCATCATCGTCTGATAAGTTGAAAAAACACAATGCGCATTATAGTTATCTTTTTCTTCTACAAGATTCGTACAAGAAAGATTCGGTAACAAATTTACAAAACTTCTTTTCGCTTGAGTTACCAACGAATTTCTATCCGCAAGAAATAAAATATTCTTTACCCATCCTGCTTTTAGAAAAATTTCTGATAAGGCAATTACTGTTCTAGTTTTTCCTGAACCCGTAGCCATAACTAATAATGCTTTTCTTCTATTTTTACAATCAAAACTATCACAGATTGCCTTAATCGCTGCTTCTTGATAATATCGTCCTGCAATATTTTTATTAACCAAAATATTACTAAGACTAGAACGTAATTTCAAAAGATTAAACCATTTATCTAAATCTCTTTTCGAATAAATTACCGCACACTTTCTCTCAGGATATTTTCCATCAATAATACGCGTTTCAAATCCATTAGTAAGAAAAATGACTGGTCTTCTACCATACTTTTGTTCTAATAAATCAGCATATAAATTGGCTTGTTTTCTACCTTTTGAAACATCTACACAAGTACGCTTCGCTTCAATTACAGCAAGTGGTTTGTGCATATCATCATACAAAATATAATCCGCATATCCTATTGATGATTTATTTGGCATTCCATCAATTTTAACTTCATTAATCCAATCTTTACCTTCTGTCCATCCTGCTTCTATAAGCATAGAATCAATATATAATTTTCTTGTTTCATATTCTGAAATATCTAGAGGCTTTTGAACATAATCTTGTTGATGTTCTTGTCGTCTTTTTGATAGCTCTGCCTTTAATAAAGCATTCTCTTCCATTAATTTCTTTAAATCTAATTCTTGTTTTTTCTTATCAGATTTTTCTTTTTGAGACTGCTTTATATTTTTAACTCTAGTTGTAATAATGCTTTTATCAAAAGTTCTTTCTTCGTAATTATCGGCATAACAGCAAGCGACAAAATCTAAGAAAATAAACAAGTTTTCAAGGCAAAGCATTGCTTCATTAATTCCTAGTCTTTTTCTACTATGTGCTACATTATTGCCACTTCTTCTGATATAATCCATTCTCTTCCAAATATCTTTACCTACAATTAACCTATAATCTTCGTTATTCATTAGACTTTGTAGATTATCTTGATATGGCATTTCAAGTGCACTGTCTATAGAATACATCCATTTTATTGCAAATTCCATAGCTCTACGACTGTTTATAATACTAGCTTCTGGGTCTAATAGGATAATTTTTTCAGCTGAAATTGCAATGTCTGAAAAGACAGAAAATTTTGACTCAGATTTTAGGTAGTCAAAGTTTGTTTTCATTGGTGATACCTCCTTGTAAGTGGGTAAAATAAGGTTGGGATTGGGTGTTGTAAAATTTTGATTTGTT
>CABUZU010000075.1 GCA_902496125.1 uncultured Lachnospiraceae bacterium | reverse complement strand
GCAAAAAATCCATATCCATTTGGAAGATAATCACTAATCCTGGCATGGTCGTGTGCTTCTTCTAAAATGCTAAGTTGCTCTTTATAAGGAAAATATTTATTCGGATACATATAGTAATTACTATCTAGATCCACTTTATCAGGTCCCTTCGTTATAGCAACTGCTGCACATACCGGATATTTTTCTTTTGGTTTTAATTTTTGATTCAACCAACTAAATATATTAACCACGATTGCCTCCAATTCTTGCATAATAAAACATATATTGTTGGATTACCCCAGCATATTTTCCATAGTTTTCTAAATTAAAATTTCCATGATAAATTTCATTTTGAATTTTCTTCATCCACGTATCAATTGGAAATGCTTCTAGATGATGTAAACCAAAAAGTGCTACACAACAAGCGACCTTCTCACCCACTCCAACAATGGATTTTAACTGCTTTTTCGCCTCGATAAAATCAAGAGACTTAAAATATGCTACATCCACTCCATCTGAAATGAGCTTCTCTAGATATCTCTGTCGATAACCAAGTCCAAAACCAGCTAGACTTTTCCCCTTTAATTGTTCAATCGTTGGAAATGCATAGTAGGTTTCATCTCCTACTTGCTTTTTTATTCCAAAGCCTTCACATAAGCCCTCAATCGTCTTCTTAATACGAGGAATGTTATTATTCTGGCTAATGATAAAACTAACAAGCATTTCAAAAAAATCCTGTCTTAGAATCCTAATTCCCTTACCTGCATCAGATGCCTTTATAAGAAAATCATCATCTGTATCAATGCTTGCAATGATTTTGCCATAATCCGTTGACAAATCTAGATAATTTCTCCAATATTCCTCATCGCCATCGCAAAATACTGTAATCTCATTGCCCTCTTGCGTTGCAACCACCGCTTTATCTGTTGCAATAAGTAGATAACCATCTTCTAGCTTTCTCCAACGAAAAACTTGTCCAGAATCCGCAATCTGGTCTAAATCTAGATATTCATTCGTGATTTTAAACATCGCTTTCCCCTTTAATATCCTCTAAAAGTCCTAAAAACATCTTCGCATAATGTCCTAGATGCTTCTCTAACATCTCCTGGTTTACAATTTCAAATTCAACAGGTTCTGTAAAGCTACTAAGCATATCATATAACGCATCTAAATTCTTCCCATAATAGTCTGGAAAATCTAACTGGCTCTTTATTTCTTCATGAAGCTCTTCTCGGTTTCTAATTTCATTTCCATCAATCTTTACATATTTCATATGCTATTCCTTAATAAATCTTTGTAAATGTCTTATAATGGTCATCACTGTAATAAATCTTACCATTATTGCCATAAACAATTCGCTCTGCTTGTCGATAGCCACCTTTATAATTGACATCACATTCATGGTATTTCGTACTCGTTGGAAGCACACCTTCATAATTTCCAAAATAGTCTCCGCCAATACTCTTGCCCTTTGCTACCTTCCAAAGATTTCCCTTGCTATTATCCCAACCTAAGCTTTGTGCTTCTTTCTTGGTAATAAAATTTTCAGGTAATTCTTCATAGATATGTATGTAAGCTGCTACATCTTGAGGTAAGGTATAATCTTTTCCTTCTTTTACATAAGACTCTGATTTCTTAGCTAAAGAGACAAGGTCGGTCGGGTCAACCGATTCTTGCTGTGTTGTAGTCGTTTGGGCTTGAGTTGTCGTTTCTGCCTTTGTTTGACGTTTGGCTTTCGCTTTTGTCTCAGATTGACGTTTTGTTTCTGCCTTTGTTTGCTTTTTAGTCTTTGATTTGGTTTCAGGCTGTGTCATCTCTGCACTACTACTAATTGATTCAGTCTGTGCAGTTTCTTCAGTATCAAGCATTGCCAATAAGAAATCTACATCTTCACTGCTACAAGCAGTAAAAGAAAATACTGAACAGAGCAGTATTAATATAAATGATAATATTCTTTTCATTGTTTATTCCTTCCTTAATTTTTTCCATCATTATAGCAAAGATTATAATAAAAGAAAAGTTATTCACAAAAATTTGTAATTCATTTAAAAATTCAACGTACATATAATGGTAGTAAATATGGAAAGGATGGATAATATTGGATACATTAATAAAGAACTACTTAGAATCCATTGATAATCTAACAGGTAAAGAATACTTATTGCGCGCAATGAGTTATGCAAAGACCTGGATTCCACCAGAAAAAAGAGATAGTATTAAAATTGTTTCAATTTTGTCTCAATATACGAATAGAGAAGAGATTTCTATAAAAAACTGCGAACAGCTGTGTAAGGAAATCGAGATGTAAGAAAAAGCCACACGAGCATGATGCAACGTGTGGCTTTTTCTTTTTTACTTGACATCCTTACACCAAAGTGCTAAAGTGTTGTTTACGATAATTTTATAAAAATTTTATTCTTTTTATAAAATTATTCAAATGATAACATTCCAGAACGATTTATGATTATATGTGAGGGAGAAAAAAATATAAAATATACAGTTCTGGATGAATGGAGGTTATGTTATGAACGGTTTAGTTATCATTATCATTGCAGCAATTGCATTAGTAGGAGCGTACCTAATCTATGGTCGCTATCTAGCAAACAAATGGGGTATTGACCCTAACGCCAAAACACCAGCCTATACAGAACAGGATGGTGTTGACTATGTACCTGCGGATACACAAGTTGTATTCGGTCACCAATTTGCATCTATCGCTGGTGCCGGTCCTATCAATGGTCCTATTCAAGCAGCGATTTTTGGTTGGGTTCCAGTACTTTTATGGATTTTACTTGGTGGAATTTTCTTTGGTGCTGTACAGGATTTCTCATCCATGTATGCATCCGTAAAAAATAAAGGTAAATCCATTGGTTATATCATCGAACGATACATAGGTAAAATTGGTAAACGATTATTCTTAATTTTTACTTGGTTATTTTCCATTTTAGTCGTTGCAGCATTTGCTGATATTGTAGCTACTACATTTAATGGATTTGGTGCTGACGGCTCTAAAGTCGTTGCAGATGGTGCAGTTGCCACTACTTCCATCCTATTTATTTTATTTGCAGTAGCCTTAGGATTTTTCTTAAAATTCACAAAATTTCCAACTGCTGTAAATACCATTGTTGCAATTGCATTACTTGTTTTAGCGATTGCACTTGGATTACAATTTCCAATTTTCTTTAGTCGTGAATTTTGGTTAGTATTTGTATTCATTTACATTGTTGTTGCTTGTGTTACCCCAGTGTGGGCATTACTTCAGCCAAGAGATTACTTAAATAGTTATCTATTACTTGCTATGATGTTTTGTGCATTTATCGGTATTATCGTTTATCAGCCAGCAATGAACCTTGCAGCATTTACTGGATTTAAGGTAGTAAGTGGAAATACTACTTCCTATTTATTCCCAACCTTATTTGTTACCATTGCCTGCGGTGCTGTTTCCGGATTTCACTCTTTAGTTTCTTCTGGTACTGCTTCAAAACAAATTAAAAATGAGAAAAATATGCTTCCTGTTTCATTCGGTGCGATGTTACTTGAAAGTTTCTTAGCAGTTATCGCATTAGTATGTGTCGGATTTGCAGCAACTAATGGAAATATTCCTGATGGAACACCAGCTCAGATTTTCGCATCTGCAATCTCAGCATTTTTAGCAAAACTTGGAATTGGTGAAGGAATTTCTTATACATTAATTACACTTGCAATTTCAGCATTCGCCCTTACTAGCCTTGATTCTGTAGCTCGTGTTGGCAGACTTTCCTTCCAGGAATTTTTTATTGAAGATGATGAAGAGCCTACTGCATTTGTAAAATTTGTTACCAATAAATATTTCGCCACTATCTTAACCTTAGTTCTTGCATTCTTACTTGCAAAAGTTGGTTATGCAAGCATCTGGCCACTATTTGGTTCTGCAAACCAGTTACTTAGTGCATTAGCACTTGTTGCCTGTGCAGTATTCTTAAAGAAAACCAAACGTCAAGGAATCATGCTATGGGGCCCAATGTTTATTATGATGGCAGTTACTTTTACCGCAATTATTATGAAGATTAAAGACTTAGTAATTGGCTTACAGACTGAAGTCGTTACTGGTAATGTATTACAATTAGTCTTTGCAGTTTTATTATTAATTCTTGGTGTGATGGTAGCAATCGAAGGATTAAGAAAGTTATTTGAAAAAGACGAAAAGCAAACTGCTTAATTTAACAAAAAGAGGCAGCTCTAAATTGATATATCAACTAGAACTGCCTCTTCTATATTTTCTACAATATTTTACTTCCATTTGCTGTAAGCTTAAACTTTGCTCCTAGCACTTCTGCTGCCCTTCGACACATCATCATTCTACCAAGAAAGATTTCAAAATATTCATACATCGTACAAATCTCCTCATCAATTTGCAAATTCAAAGTAATTAGATGCTTTTCGGGACTAATCTTTACTCTTGCATTTGTTACTGCATAATTTACACGGTCATGTTTGTCAAAATTAGCTTTATCCTTATTTCTAACACGATTTCTTCTAACATCCGTTTTATCAGCTAAAATCAGTGCAGCCGATATTTCATCAACTGCTCCACCTGTTGATTCATCATGATTACCAATTGCGGATGCAATCAGTATTCTATCTTCTAACGGCATTCCCTCTTTTTCTAAAATGGAATAAGCAAGTAGTGCCCCGTATTCACCATGATTCTTTCTATTAATCGCGTTTCCAATATCATGTATTGCGCCTGCTATTTCTGCAAGCTCTATTTCATGCTTTGAATGTTCAAACTTTCTTAAAATATTTCCAGCTCTTTTTGCAACAATCGCACAGTGTTTTTCTGAATGATCTGTAAATCCTAGTACTCCTAAATTTTCATTTCCCTTTTTTAATAATTCTTTTACTTCTTTATTATGTAAAATTTGTTTATAATCCATCTTTATTTCTCCATATCTCATAATTCTTATTTTTTAACTTTTTTAGACTATCATTTTTTTATTTTTCTCACTATCTAAATAGCGTAAAATTCATTTAAAATTTTTGTAAAAAATAAGAACACCTATATGGTTTCTCTAATGAATCGTTTCCATAATACGATAAATTGAATTTATAAATTTCCCTGAATAATTGCCTCGCTCAAAATTTTTTACAGAGTTTACATATGGAAATTCAAATAAAGCCGCTTGATATCCCACTCTTTGTGCATATCCTGCAATATATCCCATGCCTCTTCCAAAAGATGCTGGTCTTGTTCTCATGAAATATTTACGAAATGCCAAATAAAGTTTACCTCGATTTCCATTTACCGTAATCATTTGATTAAGCCATCCATGTGCATCTATATATACATTTTTACCTTTTCCTTTATTCGAATCAACAAACTTTTTTAGAACAACCGCTTCTTTTGCCATCAATGATTGATTTCCCGTATAATTTCTCGAATTATATTTTTCTTTAAACCCCGCCGGAAAAGAACGGTTTAAATCAATTCCACCTCTTATTAATTTTCCTTTACGATTATATCGATAAGTCGTACACCTTCCTGGTCCGTTACAAGTATAACCATCATAAATTCCATCCGGATTTGCCATAGGAACAATAATAATCGAATAATTATATTTTTTTAACATGGCTAAATCTTTAGAAGCTTTTACAATTAATTTGTTTCCTGTCTTTACTAACATCAAACCGTCCCTAGCCCATACATCTTCCCAACCATGAATTGCCATTGTAATTACTAAAGGATTTTTACCGCTTCCTATTGTATAAGAATACATCTTTCTATTTGCACCACTTGTTCCTAAATACGTTTTTGTAACATTTTTTACATACTCTTTACCATATTCTAAAGTAGGAGTAATACCCGTGCCTATTTTTCCTGCTACTTTTTTACCATTTAATAATCGATATCCTGCTACAACATACGAATATTGCTTATTTTTTCCCGTTTCACTCCAACTAAACTTATTAGCAGACGTATCACCTACTTTTTGCCATTTGCCATTAGATGTTTTACGATAAATTAGATATCCATCTACATGATTTATCTTATTCCATCCTACAACAGACTTCCCCGATGACCCAATAAAAATACTTTTCATCGTTACAGAATCTGCTAAAGTAGCACCTTGTAAACCGTTTTTGTCATATTTACTTTCGATGTTCTTATATACAGCTTTTACCGTATACAAATATTTTTGCTCATATTTTACCGTCTTATCCTCATAAGAAGTATTTTTAACAGAAGCTATCTTCTTCCACTTGGTTGATTTTGTCTTCCTATAAATATAATATTTTGTTACATCCTTAACCTTCTCCCATTTAATGCTCACAGAAGATGATTTAGATACCGTTTCCTTTAATTTAGGAGACGGTAATACTACCTTTACTTTTATTGCATTCTCATTATACGCACTCTCTAATATTGAATGGTCTACTTTTACAAATGCACTTACTGTATAAAAATATTCTTTTCCATAGCTTACCTTTTTATCTGTCCAAGAGCAACTGTCATTCTGGTTTTGAGCAACCTTTTTCCACGAAGCACTCTTCTTATCTTTTCGATAAATACAATAACCGTCAGCTCCAACAACCTTCTTCCAATGAAGCTTGATTCCTTCCGATACCGCATCGTATTTTAAATTTTTAACACTATCTAAAACAATCTCAAACGATAATTGTACACTTCCACAATAATCGCCAATTCCCTCTACAGAAATATATGCTGTTCCTGGCTTTGTATTATTTTCGTACTTTATTTTATAATTCTCATTCTCTTTCAGACCATCTATTTTTACAGTGGGCTTACATGGCTTACCTTGATATATTTGATTTTCAATTATTGGCATCTTAAAAGAATTAATATCTATTCTTTCCGGCTCTGTTTCTTGTTCACTTGTTTCTTCAACTGATGCAGATTCTTCTGTTGTTTCTTGTGCGAAAACTGTTGTTGAAAAAATAGGTATGATGAACATAATTATGTAAAAAACGATACAAATTCTATTTTTCATTACGCATAAACTCCTTTGTGTGATTCATTTGACTATAAGTATATTGTAGAATCTTATAATTGTCAACAAATGTTTATACGATATTTATAAACCTAACTTGTTACTGCATAATTTATAAAATTACAATGGAACTGCCTTCTATTTAAAATCTTTATAAAAAAGGAGTAGTTCCATTGCTAGAACCACTCCTTTGATACTTTGGATTTCTTATTTTTATCTATAATCTAATAATAATTTATAGTTTGCCTTTTCATATGTATTAAACATTTCTGGAACAATATCTTTATCATAATAGCCAAAATTGTTAGGTGAACTATTCCATCCCATACGTTCATAGTATACTCTAAAATAATTTTGAACAGCTGTCTTTTTAAAAGCTGCATTATGTCGAGCATACAATTCATTAATTGCTTGCTGTACATAAGAGCGACCATTTGAGTCATATCCTTTACTAATAAGCCAATTAAGATCATCAGATGTGATATAAGAAGAATCACTGTATGGCAATAAGAAATATGCATCTGCTTCTTGTGAATAATAATCATAATCTTCTAAATAATTTCCATAGCTATAAGGACCATAAGCACCATTTAGATAATAATTATTAATTGTTGTTGCATTGTTATTAGTGCTTCCAGGTGCCTGTGCAGCCGCAGCAGAAGGTTGTGTCGATGCAGCAACAGTAGTTTCTGTTGGCACTTGCTTTAATTCTACCTGTTCTTCTGTTTGCTTTGGTGTTTCAATTGCTGCTTGTGTTGCAGCAGCTGTTGGTTTATTAACCGTCTCCGTTGTAACGGAAGGGGCATTCGATTTCATAAACATTACGATTACAATGACTAATAGTACTACTAATAATGCCGCCATGACCCCTATTACAACACCGGTAGCTGTACTACCTTCTTTGTCTTTTACCTTTAGTTTCACAAAAACTCCTCCTTTGCAAAAATGTGCTATATTCTTTATAATATTCCTTATATCATTTTTTGTCAAGAATGTAGCGAAGTCTTTGCAAAACGTGACTGCTATATCTTGTTTTTTACTATACATCTTTTCTTAAAAAATGAAATTCCATAACATAAGACTTCATCATAATCATCTTTAAAATCTTCTGCATACATTTTTTCATCCATTTGCTTTAACGCTCTATTACAGTCATTTTCTAACTTTTCTAATGTTTTTGAATACTTCGCCTCAAAAACTGCTACACGCCCACTATAAGAATCAATTACGACTACATCACTTCGACCTTCTCCATGCTCTTTGTTAGATTCTACTATATATCCAGCTCCTGCAAAAATTCCAGCTAAAAAAGCATGATAGAAATCTTCTTGATAGTCATGATAGCTAATAGTTTTGCGCAACAACTGTGTCATTTCTCTTGTAATTGCCTCACAATCTCCATTCCACACTGCATCAAATAAGATTGTTCGATTCCAAGTTTTACTACTATCTATAAACCATCTCTTAATAGTCGTTCTAAAAATTTCTTTGATTTCTGCATTAGGAATCACAAGTGCCGAAACTTCTTCTGAGTTCTCTTCACTTCGTGCTTTAGTTAAATATCCAGTTAAATATAAAATACTCCAAAGATTATCTTCTGAAGAGTGAATATAATCATAAGTAAGATTTTCATCTACTACTTGATAAATACATTTCCCTAATAGCAATGTTTCTAATTTTTTTGTAATACTACTTCCAGCATAATCGATAAATGAACGTATAATCGCATTATCACTTGTATTATTCCAATAGCATTTAGGTTTGGACTTTGGGTTTGAACAAATATCCCTCAAATAATTCATAACATCCCAAGGACAATAAATATCAATATCACCAAAGTGATAACCATTATACCAAGCCTTGACTTCGTCTAAATATTCCTTCTTATCAAAATCTTCGAATAATTGCTCTACTTCATTTTGCTTAAAACCAAAATATTCGTTTAGCCTTGAATCATTAATCGTATCTGAAACAAAATTATTTGTTCCAGTAAATATGCTCTCTTTCGCAATTTTTAGACAACCCGTAATAACTGCAAATTTTAAATAGGTATTGTCCTTTAATGCGGTACTCATTACAATTTTAATGACTTCAAGCATTTCTTTATAATAATTATTTTCACTTGCTTTTGCAATTGGCACATCGTATTCATCTAGTAGTAAAATAACAGGCTTATGATGATAAATATACATCATTTTCATAAGTGTTACTAATGCTCTGCTTATTTGTACGTTATCTGCTTGTCCCGATTTTATTTGAGAAAAGATTCTTTTATCTTCTGAATCAATCTCCTTACATTCTAATAGATAGTTGTGCATTTTAAATAATTCCGCAAATTCCGCTTGAAGTTGGCCGTAGGCAGATTCAAATGTTAGTCCAAAAACGTCTTTCAATGAAAGAAAAATGGTAGGATATTGATTCATCCAATTACTACAAAGTTCTAAATTTTTAGAAATTTCTAGTCCTTTAAATAATTTCTTACTATCTTTTTGGACGTTAAAAAAATTGTAGAGCATGTTCATTGCAAGTGTTTTGCCAAAACGTCTCGGACGAGTAATTAATGTGACTTTTACTGGATTACTTCCTAATAATTCGCAAATTAATCCTGTTTTGTCTATATAGTAATAATTGTTTTCAATGATTTCTGAGAAATCGGATATACCGATGGAAATATTGTGAGTCATAAGCAGCTCCTTGGTTAGTTTAATTATAATAAAGTCT
>CABUZU010000074.1 GCA_902496125.1 uncultured Lachnospiraceae bacterium | reverse complement strand
CTAAAAGTGGAGCTTTAACTAGCGTAGATACACTAAGATTTTCTTCTTCACAATCATAGGTTTTATTTTGATAAATAACCTTGCTATCACCTGATGTAAATAAACTCTCTACATCTGAATCTGAAAAATAGCCTTTTTCTACCATTAATTTTTTTAACCACTGCATTAAATCAATACTAGAAAAATCTTCATTATAATTTAACCCTACTTCAAAAACTGCACTTGATTCTTCAAAACTAATCGTAACTTTCTTCCCTAAGATTTCAGATACTTTCTTCTTGTAATCCTCAATTGAAGAAAAAGCTATCTTAAATGAATAAGTGTAATTTCCTCCTTCCTCCGAAAAATCCATCTTCATATAATTGGGACAACCGTTACCTGCCACTTCATTGAGTGCATGAATATCGCTTCCAAAATAGCTATTATAGTCCGCCTTTGAAATTTCAAACTGCATCACTCGTTCACCAGAACCATTCTCATTTAAATGAAGCGTTGTATCAAGTGTAATGTTTCTTTGACTGCATCCACCACATAGGCACAGTAATAAAAAAATAATAATAATAAATAATTTCTTTCTCATATAAACAGTATATCGGATTTTTTTTCTTTAAGCAAGTACGAATAATTATACTCGTTACTGACAAACTAAGGAATATAAGGAGGATTTCTATGAAACGATTCAAATATTTATTTTATCTAATCTTTATTTCCATCTCATTTAGTGGCTGTTCTAATTTAGACCGCTCGGTATCAAGTCTAATTCAAGCAGCTTCCATGATACCTGATTCTACCATTTCTTCCCTTGATACCTCAGAACAAAACTGGGGACAAGGCGTACAATTTGATGACTATAACAGACCCATTAGCTGTGTAGAATTTGAAGAAAAATATGGAAAACTTGGTGCTAAATTTTTAAATGGCGATGAAAAGTCAAAAACGATTTGTCTAACCTTTGATGAAGGATATGAAAATGGCTATACTGGAAAGATTCTAGATGTACTAAAAGAACACAAAACCCCTGCTATCTTTTTTGTAACCCTTCCCTATGCCAAAGAAAATCCAGACTTGATTAAAAGAATGATTGATGAAGGACATATTGTTGCAAACCATACTGCAAGTCACCCGAATATGCCTTCTTTATCAAACGAAGAACAGGTTAACGATATACAAAAGCTTCATGATTATATAAAAGAAAATTTTGGCTATGAGATGTCACTATTTCGCTATCCTGCTGGTAGTTTTAGCGAACAATCCCTTGCGGTGGTAAATAACGCAGGATATAAAAGTTTATTCTGGAGTTTCGCATATGCTGATTGGGACCCGAATAAACAAATGGATGAGTCAAAAGCTCTTAATAAATTAGCAGAACGCTTGCATCCTGGTGCTATTTATTTGCTTCATGCAGTATCTGCAACAAATGCGAATATTCTTGGAGACTTCATTGATAAGACAATAGAAAAAGGTTATCAATTTAGTGTGGAAGTGAAATAAGAGGGTCAACCCTCTTATTTTATATTTTTCAACCTTTTTGCTTAGGAATAAATTCAATTTTTAAGACTATTCCCATTCCTTGTTGAAAAACCTCGCTTGAATACTCAGATGTATAATTTTGCAAATAAATTACAGTACATACATAAGGACAACAATAAACGAATTATCTTTGCTTTACTAAATCCTGATTATTTATCCAGTCTCTTTCATAAAGAACTTCATATGACCTTTTCTAATTACTTAAAGCAACAACGTATTATCGCTGCCCAAAATATGCTTAGACACTCTGATTACGATTATTCAGAAATTGCATCGTTTTTAGCCTTTAGCTCTCAAAGCCATTTTACTAAAGTATTTAGGCAAGAAACTGGATATACACCCAAAGAATATCGAAATACGTTTTTCCAGCAAGACTATATGTAAATTTTAAAACTTTAATATTAACTTATTTACAAATTTCGATATTCCGTTGGTGATTTTCCTGTATGCTTTTTAAACATCTTAGAAAATTCTAATTGATTTTCATATCCTACTCTATATGCAATTTCCTTTACCGTTTGGTTTGTACTATGAAGTAATTCGCTCTTTGCTATTAAAAAAGCTATGGTATAAAGAAACTAAGAGGAGTATCGTGTGATACTCCTCTCATCCTACTTTATAGTAATTGAATTTATCTTACTCCAATCAGAATATTTCTTTCCCTTATAGGTACGAATACGTACATAGTATTTCTTCTTTGACTTAAGATTTGTAATTGTTGCCGATGTCTTCTTTGTTTTAATCGCCTTCATATTTTTAGTAAATTTACTATCGGTTGCAATTTGAACTTGATAACCTGTTATTCCAGAAACTTTCTTCCAAGTTATACTGATGGATTTCTTTGTTTTACTAAATTTATTAAAAGTTGTTCCTGTTAACTTCGTTGTTGCTGTCTTTACTTTACTCCAATCAGAATAATTATTACCATTGCAAGAGCGAACACGAACATAATATTTTTGATTTGCTTTTAATTTTTTAATAATTTTCGAAGTATCCTTTATCGTATAAGTCTTTTTATTCTTTGTAAATTTACTATCGGTTGCAATCTGAACTTGATATTGTGTTGCACCTGAAATTTTACTCCAAGTTACCTTTACTGATTTATCCGTGGTTGTAATTGCCTTAATACTTGCTGCTTTTAATTTACTAACTTTTCCATCACTACACTGAATTGTAATCTTCGATAATACTGTATTTGTATTATCAATTTTAATTTTATTCCACTGTGTGGTGGTTCCATTATAATTTATACGTGTTAATTTATTGCACTCAGCAAAAGCATCTTCTCTAATACTTGTTATACTTTTTGGAAGAGTAACACTTGTTAAGCTCGTACATCCATATAATAAATAATCATTAACAACTTTTACACCATCTGGAATTGTAATAGTTTTTAAAGACGTACATCCCATAAATGCCATCTCTTCAATACTTGTTACCGTATTAGGAATACTAATTTCTTTTAAACTTGTACAAGCACCAAATGCCATCATTCTAATACTCTTTACATTCTTAGGAATGGTAATGCTTGTTAAACCTGTACAAGAATTAAATGCTAATTCTTCAATATCTGTTACCGTTTCTGGAATGGTAATACTTGTTAAACCTGAGCATTCTAGAAAAGTTCCTATTGGAATGGTCTTTATATTCTTTGGAAATTTTACCTTCTTTAAACTTGTACATCCATAAAAAAGTGCCTCATTAATATTGGTAGCACTATCTGGAATGGTTACTGCTGTAATTTTTTCGCATTCCATAAAAGCTCCAGCTGCAATATTTTTTGTACCTTCTTTTATTACAAAATCACCGGTTGTTTTTGCTTTTACTCGAATTAGATAATCATCTATGTATAAAGCATTATTTTCCCAATTATTTTTATCAACATAAAAAGGAGTTCCAGTAAAAGCATCCATTCCGATATGATTGATTGTTTTAGGAAGTGTAACTTCTCTTAAATCTTCATTATCCTTAAATGCTTCGTCTCCAATACTGGTTACTGTTTTTCCATTTATCGTTGATGGAATTGTAACATGTTCCTCAGAACCTTTATACTCGATGATTTCAATGGTTCCATCCTCTAAAAGCTCATACTCAAAGCCTTTACTTGTTTGTGCATTGGCCGTTAACTTAAAACCTCCAATTATCGCCAATAGCATAAAAATTGATGCTACTACACCTAACATTTTTTTCATTCGCATATCCTCCAATTCTTAAATATTGTAAAAAATGTTTTCATTTATATAGTTCCTTTTTAGAGCAAAAAGGTAACGCTTTTTATAAATTTTCATATAGTATCACCTCTTCAATTTGGGATACCCAATATTATTTTATCAATCTTTTTTTACAATTGTCACCGTAAATTTTGTGACAGTTGTTTTATTAACTGTTTTTTTATTTTATCAAATTATACTTTTCATTACTGACTTCTGGAATTTCTACTTCTTGTTTTTCTTTGTTGTCTAAAATATATTCTTTTCCATTATATTTTATCTTAAATTCTTCCAATTCTCGATCATATGTATTTTTAATTTGAATATTCATTAAACAACAATCTAATTTTTCTGGCATAAACTTTTTCCTTTTGTTCTCATTTTTGTGTTAAATCAAATCCATATTTTTTAGATATTTTTAATATAATTATATATTTTTTATTAATTTTAAACAATAGTTATTCCATTAAGATTTAATTTCTATTTTATTAAAAATATACTTTAGCCATTATCAATATCCCTTCAAGCTATCTAATAATCGAAAGTCAATTTCATATTCATGATTCTTTTCTTCTTTAAAATCAATAATTTACGTCACCTGTCATCATAAATTCTGCGTTACCTGTCACTGTAAATTTTGTAAAAAATGTTTTCACTTATATAGTTCCTTTTTAGGTCAAAAAGGTAACACTTTTTATGAAAATATATTAAATTTTTCCTTTCGTCAATACATTCTGCGTGAACGGTACTGTTAAACGCGTGAATTCCTAACAGCTTATATATCATTTATTTTTTTAGTTGATTCATACAATATTTTTCTGCAAGCTTAATAAAATCATTAGCAACTAAAACTTGTTGTTCTGCTTCTTCTTTACTAGCAATATAAAAATCATCATAATCACTGGCATGACGAATTTCTTCTGCACGACCTATTTTTCGTCCTATTTCTCGTGGAAAAATTTCTGTTTTCACATAATCTTTATTAAAATTTGCAATTGCATCTTTATGACGTTTGTAAGATTTACCATTCATTGCATGAATAGCATTGATAGCATGAAAAATAGCATAATAAGCTCTGTTATTGGAACTTTTGTATTCATTAGCCGTTAATAATATTTGTGCAGATTTTAGATTGCCTTCGCAGTTTGTAATCGATAAAATACCAAATCCTCTACCGTCCCAATATCTTCATTATGCTGAGGCATACAAAACAACTCCTTCCTTATGAACATTTGCATAAAAAGGATAATTTACAATCCATTTATTAAAAAATATATCATTCTGTACAATAGGCTTTATATCCAGATCATAATCCAAGTTAAAATCATAAGTCATATACGAAAGTTGTTGACTATACCTCTTTAATTCCACTTCAGACAAATCAACTAAAATCATAATATCAATATCAGAATCAGAGCAAAAATCTCCTCTAGCGTAAGAACCATATAAAATAATTTGACGTAAATGAGAACCATATATATTTTTTACTTTATTAATGTATTGAGTAATTAAAGCTTGTATTGTAATTGGCATAAGCTCCCCCTTCCAAAAATAATGTGGACTACTATTAATTTATATTATACCAAATTATTAATATGATAGCTAGGCTAAAAATAAAAAATTGCCTGAGCAATCGAAAGCTTTTGTTTCATTCCAAGTGAATACGCCTTTACTTTCTTCTTACGAACATTTCCCAATCCTACCTTTTCTAATGCTTCTTTTATATCATCATCTGTTGCTTGTTTTTTTATTTTTGCTAATAATTTCAAATTTGTATAAGCATCATACTGTGGCATTAACTCCATATTTTCAATAATAATCCCAGTATTTTTTGGAAAACTAATATCCTTATGTAATTTTAGTTGCAATACTATAAATTATACTTGTAATTATCCAATAAACCATACTTATACTAGATGCTACCATTAATCGAACTCTCAATTTATAGGTTTCCTTGTCATCTGCCATTTGAAACATATCTTTAAGCAGAATCCCATTAGGATATTCATCTTCTTTATCATAAATATATCATATTTGAAGACCTCCCTGTAAATATGGAACAGCAATATATAATAAAATCATATACGAAATCCAACGAAGTATAAGGTCTATAAAAGAATTTGTTGAACTAAGCATTATTGTTTGTAAAAGTAACGTTACTATTACAAAAAAATATTTCATCAAAAATTTATATTGAAAATTATCTGTTACCTTCGTTTTCTTTATTATAGCTTTAATTATACTAAATATAAGAATTTTTTCATTCGCATATCCTCCAATCCTTATATATTGTAAAAAATGTTTTCACTTATATAGTTCTTTTTTAGACCAAAAAAGTAACGCTTTTTATGAAAATATATCAAATTTTTTCTTTCGTCAATACATTCTGCGTGAACGGTACTCTTAAACGCGTGAATTCCTAATATCTTGATATTCTTTTTCCATTTCCTCTTCTTTTCTATCAAGATATTGGCGAACTTTATCTAATTCCTCTTTATCAGAAATTGATTCAATTAAAGTTTGCACCAAAATATCTGTTGAACCATCAAATGTTAAATTTCGCACTCGTTTTAACTCTCTTAACCGAAACTCTTTCTCCGTCAGACAAGTTTTATAAATAAATGACTGATGAATCTTGCCATCTACAGCTAACAATCCTTTTTCTACCAATGCCTGCACCATCGTATTTAGTGCAGAACGGGAAAATTTTCTTCCACATTTTTTCTCAATTCTAATGTCTATATCCGGAACTGTTGTTCTTCCACCTGCCTCCCAAAAACATTGCATAATAATTTGTTGGCGATATCCAACTTCGTCTTTATCAATTCTTCCCATAATAATATTCCTCATAAATTTATTTTATTAGTTGATCTAATTATATAGTATTTTGTAAAAAAAAGCAAGCCGCATACTACGCAATTTAATGCGTAGCACACGGCTTTTCAAAACTACTACTATTTATTAATTTTTAAAATAAGCAATTAAGCAACTAATTCTTTTGCTACTGAAGATGCACTAGCTGCGTCTGCTGTATAAGCATCTGCACCGATTTCATCACAGAAAGCCTGAGTAATAGGAGCTCCACCAACCATAATCTTAACCTGGCTACGGCATCCTGCTTCTGTAATAGCAGCTACTGTATCTTTCATCGCTGGCATTGTAGTTGTAAGAAGAGCTGATAATCCAACTAATTTACAATCTGGGTTAGCCTTAATAGCTTCTACGAATTTTGCAGGTGGAACATCAACGCCTAAATCGATAACTTCGAATCCAGCAGATTCAATCATCATAGCAACTAAGTTCTTACCGATATCATGTAAGTCACCAGCAACAGTACCAATAATATATTTACCAGCAGATACGGTATCTTCGCCTTTTAAGCTTGGTTTTAAAGCTTCAACACCTTTTTTCATTGCACGAGCTGCTACTAACATTTCAGGAACAAATAATTCACCATTTTTGAAACGTTCACCAACAACACCCATAGCTCCAATCATACCATCATTTAAGATATCTAAAGGTGCATTACCTTCATCAAGAGCTTCTTTTACTAAACCAACTACTAATTTTGCTTTACCTTTAATAACCGCATTTGCTAATTCATCAACTTTAGACATACTTTTTCCTCCTCTTTCCAATCTTAGGTGCCATCCACCTTACTGGAATTCTAAATACCTTATACAGATTTTCTTTTTTTAACTCTTTTCCTATAACCAATAATTTACCTGTGACATCCAGATTAGACTTTACAATCTGGATGTCTCCAGAAACATAATCTATTTGCTCTAAACCTTTTTCTGTTCTGATTACACCCTTGGCACGAAATACTTTGCCACATATTTCTTCATTCGCCAATTGGTTTAACATGTCTATAAATTCATCTTCTTTATAAGTTTGCTCAACTTGGAAACTAATAGAATCCATCCTAGATTCTGCAGCAGAGGTATCTATTACATCAAATAACTTAGAGGGTGACAAGGAGGGTGATGTAAAATATACAGAATCCTTCAATGGTTCCTTCCAGGATTTATTAACTATGACTGCATCTGGATTAATCTCCGCTATTTTCTCGCAAATCTCACAAAGTTTATCAGAATTTACCTTTTCTACCTTACTAAGTACTACAGTATCTGCACTACTTATCTGGTCATAAAAGTATTCACTCACATATTTTGCGTTGTAATCAAATTTTTTCGCATCTACAACAGTTACACATTTTACAATATTGAGAGGGCATTTAAAATCTGCCTGCTGCACCATACGACAAATTCCAGAAAGTTTGCCTACGCCAGACGGCTCAATAATTATGTCTTCTGGTTCATATTGTATATAAATCTGTTCTAATGCCTGAGTAAAACTTCCCTCAAGTGTACAACAGATACAACCTGAATTTAATTCGGCAACCATGATACCAGTTTGTTTCATAAGGTCTCCATCAATTCCTAAAGAGCCGTAGTCATTTTCTATTAACACAGGGGTGTTAGAAAAAGCATCCTCTGACAATAATTTCTTAATAAATGTTGTCTTGCCAGCTCCTAAAAATCCGGATATAATATGAATTCTAGTATTCATGGTTTCACCTTCTATTCTATATTATTTTAATAGATACTCTTCTGGACGATATTTGCTATCATCTAATTCATCCTTGATATCTTCGTAGAATTCTTCTGGAGTATCAGGGATTTCATCGATAGCGTCTGCCATCATATCTAACCAAGCTTCATCACGTTCGCCACAAGCAACCTTACCATCTTCAATTGCACTCTGTAAAACTTTAACAGTTTCAGCACAAGCAATCTTAGTACGGATAAATGGATCGTCACTAGCGATAATCTTCTGAGAAAGGTCAAATGCTACATCTGGTCTTAATACATAAGCCTGAACGCTTAATGGAGAGTCAGATTCTACTAACATATCTCTCATATCATTGCCTTTACCCATGTTCTTAGCTGTATTCATGAGACGGCAGTCATAAATTAATTGTTCCATACCAACAACTGGTGCCATATCAGATAATAAACGAACCTGCTGGATTGATTCATTACTCCACATATCAGCTACTGCTGCTGCGATGTTACCAACTTCACTTAAGTGAGCGCCTGCTGCACTCTTACCTTCCATAGCAACTGGGCAACCTGTAATAGCTTTAATGTAAGGACCAACATATTCACAGTCTTTACTAGGACCATAAGCACCTCTTTCATATGCAACTAATGCACGAGGAACGGTAGCTACACGAACAACTGCTGCAAATGTCTTAGGAATAAATCCTCTATCTGCAAGTACCATTGCTGTATTAGCAAAACCACAAGAAGAGTCGCCACCAGGAATCATATTGGATTTATCACAAACATCTACGATGTGATCCCATAAGAATTCCATATCTCTACAAGCACAAACACCTAACGCGAAGATGACACGACGGATATCAGCTTCTACTAATGCTTCATCATCTAATTCTTTACCACCGGTAGATTCGATAGAGATAAAATCTGCACCAAGTTTTCCACAATTATCAAATAATTCAAGCATTCCATCCCAATATTTAGAACCACTTCTCATAATAGGTGGACGACTCATCTCACGCATATCATTAGGTGTGGCACGAAGTGCTGCTTTTAAACCATATTTTGCATTGTATTCGTTCATTGCATCAAGAATAATCTTAACAACTTCTGTACCATATTCTGGATGTTCTGTAAAATCTGGTAATGTTTCATATTCTACGATAACGCTCTTTTGTTGTAAGTCTACACAACGTTTTAAAACACCGTTAATCATATCAGAATAAATTTTACATGCATCCTTAATTGTGCTGTCATTAACAGGCATTGTAGGTAATGTAAAATTAAGCTCAGGAATGATATCTCCACCACCAACTACAACGCCCTGTTTGGTAGTTACAGGATTCGGACAAGTACCGTAAATCATATCGTTTGCTGAATCATACGCAAGCTTTGTAAAAGTTTTCTTCTTCATATTGTTTCCTCCTAATCAGTCTAACCTTGATGTCCACT
>CABUZU010000073.1 GCA_902496125.1 uncultured Lachnospiraceae bacterium | reverse complement strand
GCATTCGAAGAATTAAAAAAATCTGATTTTGACAATTGTTTCGATAAAATATTACACTGATACTGTAAATCATCCATTCTAAGCTTAATCTGCGATTGAAGCAACGAATTGTTAATATACAAATTGATATGAATCAGTGGAACTACCGATAAAATAACAAAGGCTAAAAAGAGCCATAATCTAAGACTTTTAAATATTCCAACTGGTCGTTTAAAACTTTTATCCCTTAAAATAGTAACCAACCCCCCATTTTGTATGAACATATTTAGGGTCACTTGGGCTTGCTTCTATTTTCTCACGAAGTCTTCTTACATGTACATCTACTGTACGAACGTCTCCCGGATATTCATATCCCCATACAATATTTAGAAGTTTTTCTCTACTATAGACTTTACCAGGATTTGATAACAATAGTTCTAATAAATCAAACTCTTTCGCTGTTAGATTAATTTCTTTGCCATTAATCTCTACGGTTCTGCTATCATTATCCAAGGTTAAATCTCCAGCAACAATCTTTTTGCTCTCTTGTTTTTCTTTTTCAGAGTATTTACCACTACGACGCATAATGGCTTTAATTCTTGCTTTCACTTCGAGAATATTAAATGGCTTGGTAATATAGTCATCTGCACCATATTCCAACCCTAAAATTTTATCCATATCACTGCCCTTTGCAGTTAACATAATAATCGGCATATTAGAAAATTCTCGAATCATCTGACACACCTGATATCCATCATATTCTGGCAACATCACATCTAATAAAACGACATCATATTCGGTCTCCCTTGCCATATTTAGTGCTTCTTGTCCATCATAAGCACAATCTACTTCCATTCCGTCTTGCTCTAGGCTGTAACGGATTCCTTTTACAATTAATTTCTCATCATCTACTACAAGAACCTTCTTTGCCATAAATGCCTCTCCTTCTATATCGTTATGCTGTCTTTAATTTTGGCAAATGCTCCTTCCTTAATTCCTGGAACCTTCATAATCTCTTCAATGGATTTAAAATTCCCATGACTTTCACGATAAGCTACAATTTGCTCGGCTTTTGTTTTACCAATTCCACTTAACGTCTGTAAAAGCGATGCATCCGCCGTATTAATATTAATTAATCCATCTTTTTCATCATTTGATGCAATAGTTGTTTGAGTTTTATCAGCAATGGATAAAATTTCTATCTTTTCTCCATCGGATACTTTTTGTGCTAAGTTTAATGAATCTAAATCCCCTTTCTTTTTTATACCACCAGCTGCCTTAATCGCATCTGCATATCTTGAACCATTAGGCAGTTCATAGACTCCTGGGGATTTTACCTTTCCACATACATAGACAAAAACAGTCGAACTTGTAGTCGTTTCTACTTCAATCGCTTCACTACTACTAATTGATTCTATCCATTCATCTTCCTTACTACAACCTGCTAGGATTAAAAAACATATTAAAATGAGACAACTTATTTTTCTTTTCACTACTTATACCTCCAAATTAGCAGGTATAACTACTACTTATTAAATATATCCCACGTTCCTTTATTCTAACTAAAAATGAGATAATTATCAAGTCATTTATGTGGTCTTTTTATTAATGTATTTTGCATAAAACTTAGAGTACATAATTTTTTGACTAGAATAAAGACTTAAATATCCTGATAACATATAACTTACAGCAATTGCAGGTAAATAATAATAAGCTCCTTCAAATCCAAATAGCTCCGCTGCAATAAATAGCGAGGTAATTGGACAGTTTGTTACTCCACAAAATACACTAACCATTCCCATTGCTGCACAAAGTGATGGAGAAAGTTGTAAAACTTGTCCTGCTACACAGCCAAAGGTTGCACCTACAAAAAAAGATGGAACAATTTCTCCACCTCGATATCCCGCTCCAAGCGTTAAAGAGGTCAGTAAAATTTTTAAAAGAAAGTCCCATGGTCTTGCCTGACCATCAATTGCTCTTGCAATGACATCCATTCCAGCACCCATATAATCCATCGTACCAACTAACTTTGTTAAGAGTAAAATCAGTATTCCGGCTATAAAAATTCTAAGATATGGATTTTTAAACTTTTCTTTATAAAGATGACCAATTTTATGCATACAAACACAAAACAACATACTGACAAGTGCACATAAAAATCCTACAATAACAACCTTAATAAACACAATCCAAGTATATTCTGGAATTTGATGAACGATAAATCCTTCTTTTTCTACTCCTGATAGCTTCGCAAGCCACGCACCAATAATTGCAGAAAATGCACAAGGAACTAAGGCCGAATAATACATTACACCCACACTTACTACTTCTAATGCAAAAATCATTGCCGCTAGTGGTGTTCCAAATAAAGCAGAAAAAGCGGCACTCATTCCACACATAATTATTGCATTCTTATCCTGCATATCAATATGTAAGACTCTACCAAGGGTATAACTAATGCTTCCACCAATTTGAAGCGCTGCTCCTTCTCTGCCTGAGGAACCGCCAAATAAATGAGTTATTACCGTCGTAATAAATATTAATGGTGCCATATAAAATGGAACTTCTTCCTCTTCTCGAATGGCTGCAATAATCATATTTGTACCTTTATCTTCTTTTTTATGAAATGTTTGATATAAAAATACAATCACAAGACCAGCAAATGGAAGACCTATTACAATCATTGGCATTTGTTTCCTAGTCTGAGTAGCAAATTGCATCGCATAGCTAAAAAGAATAGCCACTCCACCTGCAATACATCCTGTCAAAATTGCAAATAAAACCCATTTAAAAAATAAATAGGCTCTAAGCTTTATCCCTTCTAAAAATTCTTTCATAACTTCTCCATAACAATAAAGAGGGTGTACACCCTCTTTATATCTATATACATTTTTTGAAAATTTCTACCATCTTATCCACATCTTCTTTTTTTGCAATTAATGGTGGAATAAAACGAATCACATTTGCCCCTGCTGAGATTAAAATCAGTCCACTTTCAATTGATTTCTTAACAATATCTGCAACTGGCTTATTAAACTCTAATCCTTGAATTAATCCAATACCTCTATGGTCTACAATATCTGGATTTGATTCTTTGATTTCTTCTAATTTTTCAAAAAGATATTCTCCTGTTTCATTCACATTCTTTAAGATTTTTTCTTCATTAAAGATTTCAAATACTGCATTTGCTGCTGCACAAACTAATGGATTTCCACCATAAGTGCTACCATGGTCACCAGCAACTAATGAAGCTGCCTTTTCACTACATACAAATGCACCAACTGGTAAACCGCATCCTAAAGCCTTTGCAATCGTCATCACATCTGGTTTTACCCCATAGTTTTCACAAGCAAACATCTTACCAGTACGACCCATACCACATTGAATCTCATCAAAAATTAAAAGAATATCCTTCTCATCACAGATTGCACGAACACCTTCTAAGAATTCCTTCGTTGCAGGATTAATACCACCTTCGCCCTGAACTGGCTCTAAGATAATTGCACAAGTTTTATCTGTTACAAGTTCCTTTACGCTGTCTAAATCATTAAACTGGGCAAACTTCACACCACCAATTAATGGCTTAAATGCTTCTTGGTAATGAGGATTTCCTGTTACAGAAAGTGCCCCCATACTTCTTCCATGGAAAGAATGATTCATTGCAATGATTTCATGGTCGGTGCGACCATCTTTATTAAATGCATATTTACGTGCAGTCTTAATTGCACCTTCAATTGCTTCCGTACCACTGTTGGTAAAGAATACTCTATCTAAGCCGGTTAACATCGTAATCGTATTTGCTGCTGCAATCGCTGGCATATTGTAATAATAGTTTGAAGTATGAACTAATTTATCCACCTGTGCTTTTACCGCATCATTAAATTTCTTATTATTATAACCCAATGCAAATACTGCAATTCCAGCACAAAAATCTAAATATTCCTTACCCTCTGAATCATATAAATACATGCCATCGCCATGGTCTAAAATAATCTGATAGCGATTATAGGTATGTAATAATACATCCTCAGCGCATTTTATTGCCTGTTCTTTAGGCATTGCTGCATAAATTTCTTCTGCTTTACTCATGATAATATTTTTCCTCCTTGTGATTTAAAATCGCTGTACCAATACCTTTGTTTGTAAAGATTTCAAGTAATAAGCAATGAGGAATTCGACCATCTAAAATATGCACTCTAGAAACACCCTCTTTTAATGCTTCAATACAATTTCCAAGTTTTGGAATCATTCCACCGCCTACAATTCCTTCATTAATAAACTGTTCTGCTTCATCGACTGTAAGTTCTGAAATCAATGTAGATTTGTCATTGAAATCTTTATATACGCCTTCAATATCACTAAGGAATGCTAATTTTTCTGCCTGTAAAGCCTTTGCAATCGCACATGCTGCATCATCTGCATTGATATTATAAGTATCAAAATTGTCATCATATCCAATTGGGCAAACAACTGGTAAGAAATCTTTTTCTAATAAATCAAGTAAGATTTTAGGATTTACTCTATCAATTTCTCCAACATATCCAATGTCTTCCCCATTTGAATAACGTTTCTGTACGTGAAGTAAACCACCGTCCTTACCGCTGATACCTACACCGAGTACACCAAGATGTTCAATCATCTGTACTAAACTTTTATTTACACGGTTTAAAACCATTTCAGCAATTTCCATTGTTGGAGCATCGGTTACACGAAGACCATTAATAAATTTAGGCTCCATACCAGATTTTGCTACCCATTTACTAATTTCCTTACCGCCACCATGAACAATAATTGGCTTAAATCCTACTAACTTTAACAATACAACATCCTTAATAACATTGTATTTTAACTTTTCATCTACCATAGCGCTTCCACCGTATTTTACTACGATGATTTTTCGATTAAATCTCTGAATATAAGGAAGTGCTTCAATTAACACCTCTGCTTTTCTTAATATTTCTTGTTCCATTTTATTCCCACACCTTTATCACTAATCTTGTAATCCTAATACTTCTTCTGCAACTTCTACACCAATACGAATGCATTCTGGACAAGAACAAAGTACTTTACCAGTTTCTACACCCTTTAATTCCTTACAAATACAAGAACCTGCTTTTTCTTTAAACTTTTCAACCATTTGTTTAGATAACTTATAGGTAGATGCTTTCGAGCTTGGATTTTCTAAGTCACCACAGCTATTCTTTATACCAGCTGCAATTGTTGCACCACTTAATGCACCACATACTCCTTGCATACCACCAAAGCCAAGACCAAAGCCTTCACCTACTACAAATAATGTTTTTTCATCTACACCTAATTTATCGCTAAGTGCACAAGCTACTGCTTGACAACAATTATATCCTTTTTTATGTTTCTGTTCTGCTTTTTGTGCTGAATTTGCCATCTCTTTTCCCCCCTATGAACGATAATCTGCATTAATTTTTACATAATCATAAGTTAAATCACAGCCCCAAGCAGTTGCCTCTTCACTGCCATCGTTCATCTGAACAAGTGCTGTAACCTTTTCTTGTGATAAAATCTTCGTTGCTAACTCTTCACTGTATCCTGTACTAATACCATTTTCTACAATCTTAAGCTCTCCAGCTTCACTAGTAAACCAAATTTCCACTTTTTCTGGGTCAAAATCTTCTCCTGAATATCCTAATGCACAAAGAATTCTTCCCCAGTTTGCATCATGTCCAAAGATTGCTGCCTTTACAAGACTAGAAGTTACTACAGATTTTGCTAATACTCTTGCAGATTCTTTGGTCTTTGCACCCTTTACGGTTACTTCAAATAAGCAAGTACAGCCTTCACCATCTCCTGCAATCTTTTGTGATAACGCTACCATAATTGCATGAAGTGCACCACAAAATGCTTTATAATCTTCATTTTCACTTGTAATCTCTTCATTACCAGCAAGACCATTTGCCATTAAAAGAACACTGTCATTTGTAGAAGTATCTCCATCAACAGAAATCATATTGAATGTATCTACCACATCGTTACTAAGAGCCTTCTGTAATAATTCATGGCTAATTGCAACATCCGTTACTACAAAACAAAGCATCGTTGCCATATTCGGATGAATCATACCAGAACCCTTGCACATTCCAGCAATTGTACATTCCTTGCCACCTACTTCAAATGTAAAAGCAACTTCCTTCGGTTTCGTATCTGTCGTCATAATTGCCTTTGCAGCTTCATGTGCTTCTTCTCTTGAAGAGCCAAGCATTGGCACCATATTTTTTACACCATTTAAAATCTTGTCCATCGGAAGCTGTTGTCCAATGACGCCGGTAGAAGCTACTAATACTGCATCCTCATTAATCTTTAGTAAATCAGCTGCGGCCTTTGCAGTATCTTTACAATAATTATATCCTTCTATTCCAGTACAAGCATTTGCTACACCTGCATTAATCACCACTGCCTGTGCATATTCAGCCTCAGTTACAACCATTTTATCCCATTTAACAGGTGCTGCCTTTACCACATTTGTTGTAAATACGCCTGCTGCCTTACAAGGTTTTTCACTGACAATCATTGCCATATCCTTACGATTTGGCTTAATTCCTGCTGCAAAGCTTGCTACTTTAAAGCCTGCTATACTTGTTACTCCACCATCAAACTGTTTCATAACGCTCCTCCAATTCTTACGGGAACATAGGAACTTGTTTTAATCCCATATCCTCTTCTAATCCAAATAATAAATTCATATTCTGTACAGCCTGTCCTGCTGCACCTTTTACTAAGTTATCCATTGCACCCATCATAATTACACGATTTGTTCTCTTATCTAGTACAAAGTTTACATCGACATAGTTACTGCCTTCTACAAAGCGTGTCTGTGGAACCATTCCCTTTGGAAGCACACGAACAAATTTCTCTTCCTTATAATATTTGTCATAAGCAGCACGAATTTGTTCTTCGCTAACACCTTCTTTTACTGTTGCATATTCAGTTGCTAAAATTCCACGATTCATTGGTACAAGATGTGGAGTAAAATTAATGACAATTTTTTGTCCACAAGCATAACCTAATTGCTCTTCGATTTCTGGAGTATGTCTATGCGTTGCTACTCCATAAGCCTTCATATTCTCATTTACTTCACAGAATAGATTGTCAATTTTAGCTCCTCTGCCAGCACCAGAAGTTCCTGACTTCGCATCTACAATTAATGTAGAAGGATCAATCAAACCTTCTTTTACTAATGGATAAGCAGTAAGAATGGAACAAGTGGTATAACAACCAGGATTTGCAACTAAACGAGCACCCTTTACCTTATCTCTATTAATTTCACAAAGTCCATAAACAGCTTCATCAATAAACTGAGGACTCTTATGTTCAATCTTATACCATTCTTCATAAACCTTTACATCTTTAATTCGAAAATCAGCACTTAAATCAATAATCTTACATTTTGAAAGAATATCTTCATTTACTAGAGAAGCACAAAGTCCCTGTGGTGTTGCTGTAAAAATCACATCTACTGCCTGTGCTAATTCTTCCATATTATCATCTAAGCATTTTGCATCTACAATTTCAAACATATTCGGATAAACAGATGCATATTCCTTACCTACATAACTTCTTGAACCATACCAAACAATCTGTGCTTGTTCATGCTGTGTCAAAAGTCTTACAAGTTCTGCACCAGCATATCCAGTAGAACCAATAATTCCTACCTTTATCATCTTAATCTCCCCTTCTCTCTATGCATATATACGTGAATATTTGTATAATATACAATATTTTTGAATATTTATCAATACTTTTTTAATTTCTACTTGCAAATAATACCACTTTGTTGTATATTAATCAAGTGATTTAAAGATAACTATTTACCACTAATGGAAATCAATAGTTATTTAATATAAAGGAGGATTCTTTACTATGGCTAAAGAAAAAGTTATACTTGCATATTCAGGCGGACTTGATACCACTGTTATCATCCCTTGGTTAAAAGAAACTTATGATTACGATGTTGTTTGTTGCTGTATCGACGTAGGACAGGGCAACGAATTAGACGGTTTAGAGGAAAGAGCTAAACTTAGTGGTGCAACTAAATTATACATCGAAGATGTTATCGATGAATTCTGTGACGACTATGCTGTTCCTTGTGTTCAGGCTAACAGCGTATATGAAAACAAATATTTATTAGGTACTTCTATGGCTCGTCCTGTAATTGCTAAACGTCTTGTAGAAATTGCAAGAAAAGAAGGTGCTACCGCAATTTGTCACGGTGCTACTGGTAAAGGTAATGACCAGGTACGTTTCGAATTAGGTATCAAAGCATTAGCTCCTGATTTAAAAATCATTGCTCCTTGGAGAATCTGGGATATCTCATCTCGTGAAGAAGAAATTCGTTACTGCGAAGACCATGATATCTATTTACCATTCTCTGCTGACAACAGCTACAGCCGTGATAGAAACTTATGGCACATTAGCCATGAAGGTCTTGAACTTGAAGACCCAGCACAGGCTCCTAACTATGACCATTTATTAGTTTTAGGTGTAACTCCTGAAAAAGCTCCTGATGAAGCAGAAGAAGTAAGCATTACTTTTGAAAAAGGTGTTCCTACCGCTGTTAATGGCGAAGCTATGAAAGTTTCTGATGTTATCCGTAAATTAAATGAACTTGGCGGAAAACATGGTGTTGGTATCGTTGATATCGTAGAAAACCGTGTAGTTGGTATGAAATCTCGTGGTGTATATGAAACTCCTGGTGGAACCATCCTTATGGAAGCTCATGCACAGCTTGAAGAATTAATCTTAGACAAAGATACTATGGCTGTTAAAAAACAGTTAGGTGTTACCTTTGCTGATATCGTATACAGTGGTAAATGGTTTACTCCTTTACGTGAAGCTGTTCAGGCATTCGTTGAAAAAACACAAGAATATGTAACTGGTGAAGTTAAATTCAAACTTTACAAAGGTAATATCATCAAACAGGGTACTACTTCTCCATATTCTTTATATAATGAAAGCATTGCTTCTTTCACAACTGGTGACTTATATGACCATCATGATGCAGAAGGTTTCATTAACTTATTCGGACTTTCATTAAAGGTTCGTGCTATGAAACACGCTGAACTTGAAAAAAAGAATAAATAATCATTACGGGGTGAAATAAATTTTCGCCCCATTTTTATTTTTATACAACACAAAAAAGGTCTGATAAACCTCTCGGCTTATAAGACCTTACGTTATGCGGATGACAGGACTTGAACCTGCACGGGCTACTCCACTGGAACCTAAATCCAGCGCGTCTGCCAATTCCGCCACATCCGCTCACAACAGTGATAATGATAGCACTAATGCGAGCCTTTGTCAACACTTATTTTTATTTTTTGATGAATTTTTTAATTTACAGTGTCTGTTGTCAATGGTAATTAGCTATCATTAAGATAAGAATTGATATTAAAGTGCCTAAAATTTTTTTCATCTACATGTCCTCCAATCTTCATCGACTATTCATCGTCATCTTCTATATATTCATTAACAGCATTTAATTTATAAAGAGTCTCAAAATCATATTTTTTTGAGATTTTTAATGCGGTTAATCCTTGCTTATTTTTATAATCTAAGTTTGCCTGATTACAATATAAATCATAAACACATTCTCTATCGGATTCTACCGCAATCATAAGCAGGCTATAATCTTGATTATCTTTCCAGTTTTTTATAACGGTACCTTGATTGTCTTCATTAATTAATGCTTTTACACGAGCATCATCATAATTTTTGTTCCAAATAACCTCACCTAATGCTCTTGTAGTAACAGGAAAATCTTTCTTTAGATAAATATTCATAAGCTCTGTATTATCTGCTACTGCCTTTTCCATTAAGTCTTGTTTCTGACTTTCATCCAAATAGCTTTCAATTTGCAAATC
>CABUZU010000072.1 GCA_902496125.1 uncultured Lachnospiraceae bacterium | reverse complement strand
TGGAAAGAGTAACCGACCAGTTAAGGCCTATGTGATAGAAATGACGAATGTCTGTAATTATGATAAGGCAAAGATTAAGGAGATTTTATCAAGAGATTTTGATTTATCCGATGCAACTGGTCAATTAGTAGAGCTTGCAGCATGGATGAAAAGACAATATGGAGCGACGATGATTCAGGCATTAAAAACAGTAATGCCGGCTAGTAAGAAGGTTGCTAGTGTAAAAAAAAGAATCATATCGACTCCATTATCAAGAGAAGAATTAGTGGAAGCATTAGAGGTTTGCAAAAAGAAAAAGCAAAATGCAAGAGTGAGAATCCTAGAAGCTTTACTAGAAGATGGAGAGATTCCCTATGAAATTGCTTGTCATAAGCTTCATATTACATCGGCAACCTTAAAGCCGATGAAGGAAATGAATTTAATTGAGATTAGTGAAGAAAATATTTATAGAAATCCGATAAAGCTTTCTAATCATTTAGTGGGGAAGGGAATTTCACTAAACCCTTGGCAACAGGCAATCTGTGATAAGATTTTATCCGATTATGATAGGGCAGATAGGACACCAGCTTTAATCCATGGGATAACTGGAAGTGGGAAAACCGAAATTTATATGGAATTAATCGCTCACGTAGTTGAATATGGAAGACAAGCGATTGTGTTAATTCCAGAGATTGCATTGACTTATCAGACGGTGATGCGTTTTTATCGTAGATTTGGCGATCGAGTTTCGTTTATTAATTCTAGACTGTCACAGGGTGAGAAATATGACCAATTTCAAAGGGCTAGGAATAATGAAATTGACATTATGATTGGACCTAGGTCTGCGTTGTTCACACCATTTACAAATTTAGGGCTTATCATTATAGATGAAGAGCATGAAGGAGCTTATAAAAGTGAGACAGCACCAAGATACGATGCAAGAGAGGTTGCATTAAAAAGAGTAGAACAAAACAATGCATTATTGGTACTAGGCTCTGCAACTCCATCGGTTTCTTCCTATTATCAAACCCAGGTTGGAAATTATAAGTTATATCCATTAAAGCACCGTGCAAAGAAAGATAGTATTTTGCCAAAAGTAGAAGTAGTGGATATGCGAGCAGAAATGATGGCAGGAAATCGCACCATGTTTAGTCGAAGCCTTTATGAGAAAATCAATCAAAGGATAGTAAAGAACGAGCAAGTGATTTTGTTTTTAAATCGCAGGGGATATAATCATTTTATTTCCTGTCGTAGCTGTGGGGAAGCAGTAAAATGTCCGCACTGTGATGTAACGCTTACCGTTCATAAAGACCAGTCGCTGCATTGTCACTATTGTGGTTATGTGAAACCGCCACTTTCAAAATGTCCTAGCTGTGGCTCGCCGTATATTGCAGGCTTTGGTACAGGAACGCAAAGAGTGGAAGAACAGATTCATAAGGTTTTTCCAAAGGCTCGTGTACTTCGTATGGATATGGATACGACAACTGGTAAGGAAGGACATGAAAAAATCCTTCGTGCCTTTGCCAATCATGAAGCCGATATTTTATTAGGAACTCAGATGGTGGTAAAAGGCCATGATTTTAGTAAGGTTACGTTAGTAGGAGCTTTAGCAGCGGATATGTCATTGTTTAGCAATGATTACCGCGCAACCGAGAGAACTTTTCAGTTACTTACACAGGCAGCAGGAAGGGCAGGAAGGGATAAACTTCTAGGCGAGATGATTATTCAGACTTATAATCCTGATAATTATGGAATTGTAACGGCTGCTAGCCAAGACTATGAAGGATTTTATCTAGAAGAGATGAAATACCGTAAGATGATGGGTTATCCACCGGTAGTTTCGATGGTAATGATTCAATTATCACATGAAAATCTTAATGTTTTAACACAGATTTCAGAGAAGGTTACAACAGAGATTCGAAAAAATCAGATACCGCAATTAGTGGTATTAGGTCCTAGTGACCCACCGATTGCAAGGGTTAATGATATTTATTATAAAAGAATTTATTTAAAACATTTAAATAAAGAGATATTAACAGAACAGATTTTAAAAATTGATGGTTATATTAAGAGCCTATCGAATGCGGTAGGTGTTCTGTATGATCACTTATAGAAAGAGAGGAAATTGTTATGGCAATTAGAAATATTAGAGTAATCGGAGACGAAGTATTAAATAAGAAAAGTAAACCGGTAAAAGAGATGACAGAAAAGACGAGCAAATTAATTGATGATATGTTTGATACGATGTATGAGGCAGAGGGCGTAGGTCTTGCAGCTCCTCAGGTTGGTATTTTAAAACGTATTGTAGTCATTGATTGTACAGGAGAAGACCCAATCGTATTAATTAATCCAGAAATTATTGAAACTAGTGGCGGTCAGACTGGTTATGAAGGTTGCCTAAGCGTACCAAATCGTCGTGGAATTGTAACACGTCCAATGTATGTAAAGGTAAAAGCATTAAATCGTGATATGCAAGAAGTAATCCTAGAAGGAGAAGAACTTTTAGCAAGAGCATTTGTACATGAAATTGAACATTTAGATGGGCATCTATATGTGGAAAAAGTAGAAGGAAGCTTAGAAGATTTATCAGAATTAGAAGAAATTGAGGAATAAAGATGAAAGTAATTTATATGGGAACGCCAGATTTTGCCGTTCCAGCATTAAAGGCTTTAGTAACTGGTGGATATGAAGTATTAGCAGTAATTACACAGCCTGATAAGCCAAAGGGCAGAGGAAAGGCAATGCAGTTTCCACCAGTAAAAGAGGCTGCATTAGAATACAATATTCCAGTTTATCAGCCAACGAATGTAAATGATGAAGAAAGTATGCAGCTATTTAGAACATTAAATCCAGATATCATTGTAGTAGCTGCATTTGGACAGGTATTAAAAGAAGAATTATTAAATTTACCAAAATATGGTTGTATTAATATTCATGCGTCACTGCTTCCAAAGCTAAGGGGAGCTGCACCAATTCAGTTTGCAGTCATTGAAGGCGATAAGGAAGCCGGCGTAACCATTATGAAAATGGCTAAGGGACTGGATACTGGCGATATGTTATCGAAGGTTTCGATTCCATTAGATAAAAAAGAAACCGGAGGTTCTCTTCACGATAAATTAAGTAAGCTTGGTGGAGAGCTTCTTATGAATACTCTAACAGAAATTGAAAATAATACTATTACACCAGTCCCTCAGGGAGAAGAATACACCTATGCAGGAATGCTTAGTAAATCAATGGGAGATATTGATTGGACTAAGGATGCATTAACGATTGAGCGATTAATCAGAGGATTAAATCCTTGGCCAAGTGCCTATACCTATTTAGGTGAAAAGATGTTAAAAATCTGGGACGCTGATGTAGATGAGACGGTTACAGGAGAGCCAGGAACGATTGTAGATGTAAATAAAAAGAATTTTACAGTAGCAACTGGAAATGGTGGATTAGTAATTAATAGCTTACAGCTTCAAGGTAAAAAGCGTATGGACTGTGATGCATTCCTTCGTGGCGTAAAGCTTGAAGCAGGAAAAAAACTTGGGAGGTAGCTTATGTATTGGTGGGACCCGACTTATTTTTTAGTTCTTATTGGAGCTGCAATTTGTGCAATTGCTTCTGCAAGGGTAAATTCTACTTATAGTAAATACTCTAGATATCAAAGTAGTGCAGGAATGACAGGTGCACAGGCTGCTCAAAGATTGTTAAATTATGTAGGAATCAGAGATGTAAAGATTGAGCATATTAGTGGAAATTTAACGGACCATTATGACCCGTCTGCTAAGGTATTAAGGCTTTCGGATGCTGTTTATGGACAGACCTCTGTCGCAGCAATTGGTGTAGCTGCTCATGAATGTGGACATGCAATCCAACATGCAAAAGGATATGTGCCACTACAAATCCGTACTGCGATTGTTCCAGTCGTAAACTTAGGTTCCACACTTTCTTGGCCGATTATTATCTTAGGTGTCATTCTTGGTTGGAACCAGACCTTAATTCAAGTGGGAATTTTACTTTTTACTGCGGTTGTGCTATTCCAGCTCGTTACGCTTCCAGTAGAAATCAATGCTTCTTCTAGAGCGTTGACATTATTAGAAGAGTCTGGAATTTTGTATCACGATGAAATGAAGATGTCAAGAAAGGTGCTTAGTGCAGCAGCTATGACCTATGTTGCAGCAGCAGCTTCTTCTATTTTACAGCTTCTTCGTCTAGTTTTATTATTTGGTAGAAGAGATGACTAATACAAGAATGATGGCATGTAACTCTCTTTATGAAGTGTTAGAGGAGGATAAATTTTCGCACTTAGTTATTCGAGAGACATTAGATAAGAATAAAGAATTAACAAGACAAGATAAATCCTTCTATTCTCGTTTAGTAAAAGGAACGATTGAAAGAAAGATTACCATTGATTATATTATTGGGTTATTTTCCAAGACAAAAATAACGAAAATGAAACCATATATACGAACAATCCTTCGTATGAGTGTTTATCAAATTTATTATATGAACCAAGTACCCGACCATGCGGTATGTAATGAAGCGGTAAAATTAACAATAAAAAAAGGCTATAAGGGATTAAAAGGCTTTGTAAATGGAGTGTTAAGAAACGTTGCAAGAAATAAGGAAACGATAAAATTTCCAGAAGATAAAAACAAATATTTACAAATTGCCTATTCCCTTCCTGAGTGGCTTGCAAACAGGTTTATTACTCAATATGGATTTGAAACTGCTAAGAAAATTGCAAATGCACAGTTAAAAGAAGAGAGAGTTTCTGTTTGGTGTCCTGATGGAGGATTAGAGGGAGAACCTTTACCTTATGGATTAGAAGGAGTATATTTAACCGAATATGATGCTACAAAATTAAAGAATTATTTAGTTCAGGATGTAAGTTCGATGATTGCAGGAGAAGTGACTGCTCCAAAGCCTGGCAATTTTATTGTTGATGTCTGTGCAGCACCAGGAGGAAAAGCCCTACATGCAGCCCTAGCAATGAAAGAAAGTGGGTTTGTGTTAGCGTGTGATTTAACTCCATTAAAAGTAGGCTTAATTGATGAAAATAAGAAACGATTAGAAGTTAACAATTTAAAAACAAAGGTAGCCGATGCGAGAGTCTTATCCGAAGACTTGATTGAAAAAGCAGATATTGTCATTGCCGATTTACCTTGTTCGGGACTTGGAATTATTGGGCGTAAGCCAGAGATTAAATACCGTATGGATGATGAGCAGATTAAAGAACTTTCGAGGTTACAAAGGGAGATTTTAGAAGTTGTTTGGAAATATGTAAAACCAGGTGGACGTTTAATCTATAGTACGTGTACCTTATCTAGAGAAGAAAATGAAGAAAATTATAGTTGGTTTATAAAAAACCATCCATTTGAATCAGAAAATTTAGATAAGTATCTTCCGAAAGAACTTCATACAGAAAATACAAAGAATGGATGGCTGTGTTTATTGCCAGGTATCCATAAAAGCAATGGATTTTTTGTATCGTCTATGGTGAGGAATGCAGAATGATAAAACAAAGTGAATTACGTTCTATGACATTAGAAGAATTAGGACAGGTTGTAGTAGAAGCTGGCGAAAAGGCTTTTCGAGCCAAACAGGTTTTTGAATGGCTTCATAAAAAGAGAGTTTCATCGATTGATGAAATGACGAATATCTCAAAAAAATTAAGAGAACATTTAAAAGAAAATTATACATTAGATACATTAAACGTGGCAAAAGAACTGATTTCTAGTATCGATGGAACTAGAAAATATTTATTTGAATTATCCGATGGAAATATTATTGAGAGTGTATGGATGAAGTATAAACATGGAAATAGTGTTTGCATTTCCTCTCAAGTAGGTTGTCGTATGGGATGTAAGTTTTGTGCATCGACATTAGATGGATTAGAAAGAAATTTACGTCCATCTGAGATGCTAGAACAAATTTATCGAATTGTAGAAATAACAAATGAACGAGTAGATAGTATTGTAATTATGGGTTCTGGAGAACCGATGGATAATTATGACAACGTAGTTCGCTTTTTACATCTAATTACCGATAAAAATGGTATGGGACTTAGTAGAAGAGGTGTTACGCTATCTACTTGTGGAATCGTTCCAAGAATTTATGACTTAGCAAAGGAAGGGCTTCCTGTAACATTAGCCCTATCCTTACATGCCACAACCGATGAAGAACGAAAAATACTAATGCCAATTGCTAAAAAATATAGCTTAGATGAAATCTTAGAGGCATGTGATTATTATTTTAAAGAAACAGGACGTAGAATCAGTTTTGAATATAGCTTAGTAAAAGATACGAATGATTCAATGGAACATGCAAAAAGGCTTAGCGATTTATTAAAGGGAAGAAGTTGTCATGTAAATTTAATTCCTGTAAATCCCGTAAAAGAGCGAGGATTTGAGACCGTTACTAGAAAACGAGCAGGAGAATTTCAAAATATGCTTGAAAAATATGGAATTAATGCTACTATAAGAAGAGAGATGGGCAGAGATATACAAGGAGCTTGTGGACAGCTTAGACGATCTTTTACAATGAAAAAGGAAGGGTGAGTATATGGAATTTTATGCTAAGACAGATATTGGCAAATGCCGAAGTATTAATCAAGATTCGGTATATGCCTGTAATAAGCCAATTGGACCTCTTCCAAACTTATTTATTGTAGCAGATGGTATGGGAGGTCACTTAGCTGGTGATTATGCATCCGCATATACGGTAAGGCGATTGCCAGAGCTTATACAGAATGCAGATTCTGATAATGAAATTGCCGTCCTGCGACAGGCAATTAATACAATTAATCAAGAATTATTTGAAATTGGTCAAAATGAGCCAAAGTATTTTGGCATGGGCACAACCATTGTCGCGTGTTGTGTAACAGGAAAGCTATTAACGATTGCTAATGTAGGCGATAGCAGATTGTATTTGTATACAAAAAAGAACATTAGACAAATTACTAGAGACCATAGCCTAGTAGCTGCATTAGTGGCACTTGGGGAATTAGAGGTTGATAGTGAAATTTATCAACAAAATAAAAATATTATTACAAGAGCAGTAGGTGTAGAACCTTCGGTAGATGTTGATGTATTTCAAATGCAATTAAAACAAGGAATTCGAATTTTATTATGTTCAGATGGTCTGACGAATATGGTAAATGACCAAGCAATTTTAGAAATTGTAAAAGATTATGATAAAGAATTAAATGAAAGTGTAGTGCAATTAATTGACACTGCAAATGACAATGGTGGACAAGATAATATATCGGTAATAGCAGTTGAACCACAACTTTCATAAGGCTATTACTTTTAAAAGGAGCAACTGATAATGAATAGAATCGGAAGATTTTTAAACAACAGGTATGAGATTTTAGAATCCATAGGTGTTGGTGGAATGGCAGATGTTTATAAGGCCTTAGACCATACATTAAATCGCTATGTTGCAATTAAGGTGTTAAAAGAAGAATTAAATTCAGATGAAACATTTGTAAAGAAATTTCGCCAAGAAGCAATGGCAGCAGCAAGTCTATCACATCCAAATGTTGTAAATATCTTTGACGTAGGACAAGAAGATTCCATTAATTATATTGTAATGGAACTTTGTGAGGGTGTAACCTTAAAAGAATACATCCGAAGAAAAGGAAAATTAGAGATTTATGAAACCATTAATATTGCAATTCAAATTGCAAATGGGATTCAAGCCGCTCATGATAGAGGAATTATTCATCGTGACATTAAGCCACAAAATGTCATTATTACAACCGATGGCAAGGCAAAGGTAACCGATTTTGGTATTGCAAAGGCAGTATCTTCCCAAACGATTACAGCAAGTACTGTAGGTTCTGTGCATTATATTTCTCCAGAACAGGCAAGAGGTAGTTATTGCGATGGAAGAAGTGATATTTATTCATTAGGTATTACCATTTATGAAATGCTTACAGGACGAGTACCTTTTGACGGAGATTCTACGGTAGCAGTGGCATTATTACACATACAAGGGGAGATGATTCCACCAAGTACTTATGAACCAATGATTCCGGTAAGTCTTGAAAAAATCGTTATGAAGTGTACGCAAAAGAGACCAGAAGAACGATATGCTTCTGCACTAGATTTGATTGCAGACCTTCGAAGAGCGCTTATGACCCCGAATGAAGATTTTGTTAAAATTATTCGTTTAGATACCAGTGGAGAGACCCACATCTTTTCAGAAGATGAAGCCAAAAAGATTAAAGAACAGACCACAGGTAAGACAGGAGTGGTTCGTACAAAGGAAGAAGATGATTATCAATTAGGAATTGATGAGGAAGAGGATACCGAGGAAGAAGATATCAATGTCGATTCGAAATTTGAAAAAGTCATTATGGGAATTGGAATTTTGGTACTTATCTGTATTATTGCGATTGCTGTCGTATTAGTGGGTCGTGCATTAAATGTATTTCCATGGTTAGACTCTAGTAAACAGACAACTGCCCAAATTGAAGAAAGTCTTGGAAAAAATCAGACGAAAATGCCTGATGTTGTAGGACTTCCATTAGACGAAGCAACACAGAAGTTAAAAGAGAATAATTTAGGCAGAGTGCTAAAAGAAGAAGAAAGTGATGAATATGAACCAGGCTATGTTATTCGTGCAGAATATGCCAAGGGCAAGGTATTAGAAAAAAACACAACCGTTACCTTGTATGTTAGTGTGACAAGTAATACGGTAACCATACCAGAATCTTTAATTGGAAAG
Organism: uncultured Lachnospiraceae bacterium; assembly: GCA_902496125.1. GTDB lineage: Bacteria > Bacillota > Clostridia > Lachnospirales > Lachnospiraceae > TWA4. The sequence continues at coordinate 1,315 of CABUZU010000072.1, read as the reverse complement.
ACCGAGGCTGCTGCTACAAATGCGTTAAAGCAATTAGGCCTTATGGTTAAAACACAGACTGGTAGTTCGTCAACTGTAGAAAAAGGACATGTATATGGTTGTAATCCAAAAACAGGAACCGATGTAAAGGTAGGAACAGAGGTAATTGTTTATATTAGTTCAGGACCAGCAGTAGAAAAAGTTGCAGTTCCAGATTTATTATCTAAGACAGAAAGTGAAGCAAAGGAATTGTTAGAAAAGAATAATCTATCTGGTGAAGCAGATTATAAATATAGTAATGATGTTGGTGCAGGAAAGGTTATTAGTCAAGATCCAAAACCTGGTACGAGAGTTGATGAAGGCAGTAAAGTTTCTTATGTTGTAAGCTTAGGTACAGAGGAAACAATGATACGTGTTCCAAAGCTTACAGGAAGAACATTAGAAGAAGCTAAGGTATTATTAGAAGAAAATAATCTAAAATTAGGTGATGTATCGGAACAGACAAGCTCCACTGATGCAGGAAAGGTTATTAGTCAAAGTATTTCAAGTGGTACTGAGGTTTCCGAAGATACTACGATTGATTTAGTAGTAAGTAAAGGTGAAGAATCTTTAACCGTTCCAAGCTTAAAGGGTAAAACAGAAAGTGAAGCAAAGAGTGAACTAAGTCAATTAGGTCTAAGAGGCTATAAGATTAGCTCGGAATACAGTAATTTAGCAAAAGGTGAAATTATTAGTACGACTCCTTCTGCAGGTAAAAAAGTCGAAAAAGGAACAAGTATTGGTTATGTCGTAAGTAAAGGACCAGAGCCAACAAAAGAGACTACGACGAAAAAGGAAACAGAAGAAGAGACCGAGAAAGCTACAATTGAACCGAATAAAAACTCAGAAAAGAAAAATACAGCAGAAGAGTCAAATCAAGAAGAGTAGGTGGCAATGAAAGGAAAAATTATAAAAGGAATCGGAGGCTTCTATTATGTTCATACTTTACTAGGTAAAATCTATGAGTGTAGAGCAAGAGGAGTCTTTCGAAATCAAAAAATAAAGCCACTAGTAGGTGACGAAGTAGAAATTGAGATTTTAGATGAAGAAAAAGCAACAGGAAATCTAGTAGAGATTTTGTCAAGAAAAAATATGTTAATTCGTCCATCCGCTGCGAATATAGACCAAGCACTGTTATTATTTGCCTGTACAAATCCAGAGCCAAACTATATTATGCTTGATAAATTAATGATTGAATTAACAAGACAAGATATGCCAGTTATGCTATGCTTTAATAAAGCAGATTTAGATTATGAGGAAGCAAAAAGACTATGTAAGATTTATGAAAATTCTTGTA
>CABUZU010000071.1 GCA_902496125.1 uncultured Lachnospiraceae bacterium | reverse complement strand
TTCCTCACGACAATATTCAAAAGTATGCTCTTCCATTAAGAATTGTCCGGCAGGTCCTACATCTTGAATTGTTTCAAGTGCAAGTTTTTCTTCATCATCGACATCAACATCTTTAAGATAGCGGTCAACAAAATTAATAACTTCGAAGTCAACCATCATTTTTTCATAAGATACAGAAAGATAACCATCCATAATGCCGGCACTTTGTACGACAACATCTACACCAGCTTTTTCACATGCCATAAAAGTCAACATGGATTCATAACCAGCTTGTGCATTAACTGTTTTGGCATCAGATAAGGAACCACCAGCTCTACAAGGAATACCGTAAAATGCAGCCATTTCTTTTGCATATTTGTAGCAAAGCGCACCTTCTGGAGAGCCAATGGCAATGCTGCAAGAACGCATATCTGCACTAGTGGATTGAGAACCATATAATACAGGGGCACCTGGGGCATACATCTGAGCTAATGCAACGGTAGCAATTACTTCAGCATTGATTACTGATAATTCGCCAGCTAGAGTAACAGGTGCAGTAGTTCCTCCCATAGCAGCAGCAGTAATTGCAACTGGTTGACGGTATTTTAAATAAGTAAATAGAGTTTCAGTCATATTAATATCAAATTGAAGAGGAGTATTGGTATTAACCATCGTAAATACTCTAGGTTTTTCCATCATTTCTTCTTTGGTAATTCCATATCTAGCCATGGTCATTTGCATAATAGTTTCCATTTGTGCATAAGTACCAGTTGCAGTCCAAAGGCTTTTAGTGGTTAGATTCATTGCAATATAATGAAGCAAGACGGTTGCTATTTCAGATGGAATTTCTTTAGGTTGGCAAGGTGTGCCACCATTAATATCACAACGAGCATTAGTTTCAAATAATTTGATCATTTTAACCATGTCGTCTAAATTAGCCTGTCTAATAGAACCATCAGTATTCATAATTTCAGTGGCACCTGCACAAGGTGCAATATAAGTTTTACCAGAGCCAAAGGTTACATTATATTTAGGATCTGCTGCGTATAGTGTTGCTGTTTTGGGTGCTTTTTGTACCCATTCCATAATTTGATTTTCTGTAAATTTAGCAACTCCATCGTCGGATACAGAAATTTCATGTTCTTTTAAAACCTTAATGGCATCTGGATGATGAAATTTAACACCAACGGTTTCTAGAATTTTCATACTGTTTTCATGAATTGCTTTTACTACTTTTTCCATAAAATAGTTCCTCCTTGTCTAAATAGAGTTAACAAGTTAACTCGAAAATTAAAATATAAGCCGCACAGTTAACTTGTTAACCATTGCGGTATAAATAAATCCGGGTGTAATTAAATAAAAATTACAACACCGGTTATATTCAATTTTAAATTTTTACTTTACATAAGTCATGATGTTTTTGTAAATTAAATTATAGCATTCATCTGCTGCATTTTCGGAAATTCTTGGTTCAGTATAATCTTTAAAATGTTCTAATAAACATCCACGACAGATAAGACAGTTTGTCCTAGCGACAAATTTAGCGTTATCATATTCAATTAGATTTCGATTAGCTGCACGCCTTAACCATAAAAAATCACGCTCTTCAATACTACTGCTAAAGAGTGAATATACCATAAATGCAGCATTTTTTTGAGGTAATTCTTCAGGAAATATCTCATAAAAATCCATAAGGGCATCTTCTAAATTATTATTATAAGTTCCCCAAAATAGATTTTCATAGATTGGTGGATTTTTAAATGCAAAATTACAAAAATTACGCCAACCATTAAGATCCATTTGTATATAATCTTCATCTTCGTTGTATAGTTCTTTTAATGCATTAAAATAATCTTGAATGTAACGAATGGATGCAATTACTGTAAGATAAGTTAGATTTTCAAAATGTTTATAAATCATAGTTGCAGATACACCGACACGTTTAGTAACCTCTCTAGCTGTAACGGACTCTAATCCACCTTCTAATATCATTTCATAAGTTGCTTCAACAATGCGTCTTTTAGTACTACCTCTTTCTTCTCTCATACGTGAACCTCTTTCATTGGATTAATGAATTTATAGGGTTAACACGTTAACGGTTAACTTGTTAACTAGATTATACTCCTTGAATTCATCTTTTGTCAATAAGAAATAATGTTAGATAAATAAGAACTAAAAATGGTAAAAATTCGTGAAAATTTTACAAAGTTAAAAATAACTGAAAAAACAAAGTCTTATTTATTTAAATTTATTATATCATAAAATAATAATTAAGATTGAAAAATTAAAGAAAAATGTTAAAATATTAAAAAAAGATAGGAAGTGATATCAATGAAGAAAATAAATACTAATGGAATCTATTACATAGAAGCTTTTGATGGTACAGAGGAATGGTATTGGGGAGAGGACTATATTCATGGCGATTTATATGAAGCAGAAGAGATTTATAAAAAAGGTTGTGAAGTAACTAGCAATCGTTTGATTTTTGTTCATTATCCAGATGGAGAGGTGAAAGAACCGATTCTTGCCAAGAAAGGACAATATTTTGGAAGACCTTTTTATTATGAAAATCAAATCATTATTTTATTAGTAGATTTTCCAAAGCAAGAGATTAAAATCATAAGCTATGATACAATGGAGTGTAAAGAGATTGTTACACTACCGTTATCCATTGCAAAGGATTGCTATAATTTATTATTAAAAGATTATCCACTTATGCTTACAAGACAGGGGAAGGAAAATAACTTTGAAATTCTATGGCCTGAGAAGGTAAAATTTCCAATGAAAGGTTGGGAAAGTTTCGATTTTCGCAGGGGCAATAAATTGTATTTTGAGTCTTGGGATGAAGAAAATGATAATAGCGACCAAGTGGTAGTAAGAGATATCAATACCGGAGAAATAATAGATAAAATGCCAGGTTCCATAAAACCGATGCCAAATGGACAACAGTGGCTTTTAAATTAAGATGAAAAAACGACTCGAAAGGGTCGTTTTGTTGTTTATATACATCATGCACAAAAAAAATACATAAAATTATAATAAAAGACAGTAAAAAGAATGTGAAAAAAAAGACAATGCAAAAGAATGTAAAAAAAATAGAAAAATATAAGCTTATTATTTAGCAAATTTATCTATAAATCATCTAAAAATAAAATAAATATAAAAAATACAAAAAATCAATATTTAAATCATATAAAAAAAAACATTAAAATAAGAAAAATATAATAAAGTTGCATAAAGAAAGTCGAAAATTTGTGTGATAAAAGTATAAAAATGGAAATCTTGACATTCTCAATGGAGATGGCTAAAATCAAACGCGAAATGAAATCCGATATGGAAGAAAGGAGGCACATAATGGACGCTCTAGTACAAGGACTGCTGGAGGAATTGAATTGCGAAGTTGTATTTAAGATTCCACTATTTGGAGGAATACCAATATACGAATCAGTAGTAGTTACATGGATTATTATGGCTGTTGTATTTCTTCTGTGTTTTTTTCTCGGAAGAAACCTTTCAGTAGAAAACCCCACACGAAGACAAGTCGCTGTAGAATCAGCAGTAAAATTTTTAGATGATTTCTTTATTGAGACAGTTGGAGAAAAGGGGAAAGAATATATTCCTTATCTTTCAACAGTAATCATTTACATTGGAATCGCCAATCTAATTGGACTGCTTGGATTCAAGCCCCCCACAAAAGATATGAATGTTACCGTAGCACTTGCTGTTATGAGTATAGTTCTTATTGAAGTGTCAGGGATTAGAGCTAAGGGAACAAAAGGATGGCTTAAAAGTTTTGCCGAGCCAATGCCGGTAATACTACCAATTAATATTTTGGAAATTTTTATTAAGCCATTATCGCTTTGTATGCGACTATTTGGAAATGTATTAGGTTCTTTTGTAATTATGGAACTTTTAAAAATGCTTGTTCCGGTAATTTTACCGGCAGTATTCAGTTGCTATTTTGATATTTTTGATGGATTAATCCAAGCATATGTATTTGTATTCTTAACTGGATTGTTTATCAAAGAAGCCACTGAATAAAAAATAAAAAATAAGAATAAGGAGAATAAACATTATGTCAACATTAATAGCTATTGGAGCAGGAATTGCAGTTTTAACAGGAATTGGAGCAGGAATCGGAATTGGTAAAGCAACAAGTAGTGCAGTAGATGCAATTGCTAGACAGCCAGAAGCAGAAGGTAAAATTTCTAAAGCACTTCTTTTAGGATGTGCACTTGCCGAAGCAACGGCTATTTATGGTTTTGTTATTGCATTACTTATCATTCTCTTTCTTAAATAATTAAACCAAAACAGAAAGGAAGATAAAGCAATGTTGAAAATTGATCCATGGAATATCATGTGGACGGTAGTCAATCTGCTTTTCCTGTACTGGATTTTCAAAAGATTTCTGTTTGACCGAGTAATGGCGGTAATTAATCAAAGAGAAGAGAATATACAACAGCAATTTTCAGACGCAGAAAAGAAGTTAGATGATGCCAATGCACTTAAAAATGATTATGAGAAGAAATTAGAGAGTGCGAAAGCTGAGGCAAATCAAATTATTCTTGATGCGAAGGAAAGAGCGAAAGCTAAGCAGAAAGAAACGCTTGAGATTACAAGAAAACAGGCAGACCATATGCTTGAAAAAGCAAAAGCGGATATTACCAGTGAGCAGGAAAAGGCAACAAAGGCAGCACAAGAACAAATCGCAAAGCTGGCGGTTATCGCAGCTAGAAAAATTATAGAGACAGGTGATAGTGATGACGCAAACCGCAGTAAATAGTGCCATAGTTTTGTATCAACTGTCTGTTAATCGTCAGGATGTAGAAAGGGCACAAGAGATTTTTTTTATGACTCCCAAGCTTCAAGAAACGCTTGAGAATCCAACCTTATCATTAAATAAGAAATATGATATCATCCAGAAAATATTTACTTTAGAAAATACGCCCAAGATAATCATTGATTTTATTAAAATCATGTGTAAGTTGGGAAACTGCGGACAAATGAAAGACATATTTGATGCTTTTTATTACTTATGGGATAAGAAAAATCATATCCTTCGTGCAAAACTTATTACAGCAGAAAAAGCATCAAAGGATACCGTAGAGAAAGCAATGCAGCTGTTAAAAAGTAAATATCCGGGTGAAAAAATAGACTTAACGCAAACGATTGATACCTCTCTTTTAGGAGGCTATATGATCAAGACTTTACATAAAGAGTGCGATAGAAGTTATGAAGGACAACTTCGTCAGCTTGAAAGAAAATTGACCAGGAGGTGAGCCCTGTGGGTGCAATTAGTGCAACAGATATAATCTCCATTATTCAAAACGAGATCGAGAACATTGACTTTGATACCGAAAGTCGTGAAACCGGAGAAGTAATATGGGTTGGCGATGGAATTGCTACCGTATATGGAATTGACCATGCAATGTATGGCGAAATCGTAGTATTTGATAACGGAGTAAAGGGAATGGTTCAAGATATCCGTCAAAATGAAATTGGAGTAATTCTTTTTGGACGAGATACGGGCATTCATGAAGAGACTAAAGTAGTAAGAACAAAGAAAAAAGCGGGTATTCCCGTTGGTGAAAAATTTATTGGAAGAATTATTAATGCTCTTGGTGAGCCAATCGATGGAAATGGGGAAATTAAAGAAGAAGATTATCGCCCAATCGAAGAAGATGCACCAGGCATTGTCGATAGAAAATCGGTAAATACTCCACTTGAGACAGGAATCCTATCGATTGATTCGATGTTTCCTATCGGACGTGGACAAAGAGAACTAATTATTGGTGACCGTCAAACAGGTAAGACATCAATTGCAACAGATACGATTATTAATCAAAAAGGAAAAGATGTCATTTGTATTTATGTAGCAATTGGACAAAAAGCGTCTACTGTTGCAAAGATTGTGTCAACACTTAAGAAATACGATGCAATGGATTATTCAATTGTACTTTCATCAACAGCAAGTGATCCAGCATCCCTTCAATATATTGCTCCTTATGCAGGAACAGCGATGGCTGAGTATTTCATGCATAAAGGAAAAGATGTATTGATTGTATATGATGATCTTTCTAAACATGCAGTAGCTTATCGAGCTTTATCTTTATTGCTTGAGCGTTCACCAGGACGTGAAGCTTATCCGGGAGATGTATTCTACCTTCACTCAAGATTACTTGAACGTTCAAGTCGATTAAATGATGAGTTAGGTGGAGGTTCTATAACTGCACTTCCAATTATCGAGACACAGGCAGGAGATGTATCTGCTTATATTCAAACAAATGTAATTTCTATTACCGATGGACAAATTTTCCTAGAAAGTAATCTCTTTAATTCTGGAATGAGACCAGCGGTAAACGTAGGACTTTCCGTATCCAGAGTTGGTGGTGCTGCTCAGACGAAAGCAATGAAGAAAGCATCAGGAAGTATTCGTATTGATTTAGCACAGTATAGAGAGATGGAAGTATTTACTCAGTTTTCTTCTGACTTAGATGAAGCAACAAAATCTCAGTTAAGACATGGAAAGGCATTAATGGAATTATTAAAACAGCCTCTTTGTCATCCATTGTCACTACATGAGCAAGTAATGACTCTTTGTTTAGCCAACAATGGAATATTTGATGAAATAGAAGTAAAAGAAATTAAAAAATATCAGAGTGAAATTCTTTCTTACTTAGATCTTTCTCATCCAGAACTCGGAAAAGAGATTGAAGAGAAAAAGACAATTGATGATGAGCTTGTAGGAAAGATTATAGAAGCAGCAAAAGAGTTTAAAAAGTAAGTAGGTAGTATTATGGCAAATACGAAGGAAATACAAGATAGAATAAAAAGTATCAATGATACATTAAAAATTACCAATGCTATGTATATGATTTCCTCTTCTAAGCTAAAAAAGTCAAAAAAAATGTTAGAAGATACAGAACCTTATTTTTATACTTTGCAGTCGGAAATGAGTCGAATACTTAGACATCTTCCTGATATGGAGGATATCTTCTTTAAAAGTAATGATGACAAATCGGTTGAAGAGAGAAAGGTTGGATATATTGTAATTACGGCAGATAAAGGACTTGCCGGTTCGTATAACCATAATGTATTAAAGCTGGCCGAGGAACATATGAAACAGCATCCGAATCGTCTGTTATTCGTACTTGGAGAACTTGGTCGTCACTATTTTGAAAAGCAGGGAATACCGATTGAGAAGCAGTTTCATTACACTGTTCAGAATCCAACCCTTAGCCGTGCCAGAAATATTGCCGAGGAAATTTTGGACTTATATGTGCATGAACAATTAGATGAGGTCTATATCATTTATACAAGTATGGTCAATGCCATTCAGGAAGAAACGAAGATTTCACAGTTACTTCCTTTAAAAAAATCAGACTTTGCTATGAAACTTCCATTAGATGTTCCTAGAGAGGAATTGGCATTTAAGCCATCGCCAATGGCAGTTATGGATCGTATTGTACCAAACTATGTTGTTGGATTTATTTATGGTGCACTTGTTGAATCGTTTTCATGTGAACAAAATGCCAGAATGGTGGCGATGGAAGCAGCATCAAAGAGTGCGCGTGAAGTGCTTGCAGAGTTAGATATTCTTTATAACCGTGCCAGACAGGCAGCGATTACGCAAGAAATTACAGAAGTAATAGCAGGAGCGAAATCGCAAAAGAGGAAAAGAAAGTAGGCTTTTTGATGAATACAGGAAAAATTATTCAGGTTATGGGTCCTGTTGTCGATGTGGAGTTTGAAGATCAGAACTTACCGGCAATCAGAGACGCATTAGAAGTTTTAAATGGTGATAAAAAAAGTGTGATGGAAGTCGCACAACATATTGGAAATAATACCGTAAGATGTATTATGCTTGCCTCAAGTGAAGGACTTTCAAGAGATATGGAAGTAACTGCTACAGGAAGTGGTATAAAAACTCCTGTAGGAGAAGAAGTTCTTGGAAGATTATTTAATGTACTTGGCGAGGCAATTGATGGTGGAGAGCAGTTAAAAACCGCACCTAAATGGGAAATTCACAGAGAACCACCAACATTTGAAGAACAAAATCCAGCAGAAGAAATTCTAGAAACTGGAATTAAAGTTATTGATTTACTTGCTCCTTATGCTAAGGGCGGAAAGATTGGACTTTTCGGTGGTGCCGGAGTAGGAAAGACCGTTCTTATTCAGGAATTAATCAGTAATATTGCAACGGAACATGGCGGTTATTCTATATTTACCGGAGTTGGAGAACGTTCTAGAGAAGGAAATGACCTTTGGACTGAAATGAAAGAGTCAGGGGTTTTAGAAAAGACTGCATTAGTGTTTGGACAGATGAATGAGCCACCGGGAGCTCGTATGCGTGTGGCCGAAACAGGGCTTACTATGGCAGAATATTTTAGAGATGAAAAGCATCAAAATGTATTGCTATTCATCGATAATATTTTCCGTTTTACACAGGCAGGTTCTGAAGTTTCAGCACTTTTAGGACGTATGCCATCAGCGGTAGGATATCAGCCAACCTTGGCAACAGAAATGGGTGAACTTCAGGAAAGAATTGCTTCAACAAAGAAGGGTTCTGTAACTTCTGTACAAGCAGTATATGTACCAGCAGATGACCTTACCGACCCAGCACCAGCAACCACATTTGCTCATCTAGATGCAACAACGGTACTTTCAAGAAAAATTGTTGAACAAGGAATTTATCCAGCAGTAGACCCTCTTGAATCTACTTCACGTATTCTTGAGCCCGATATTGTAGGAGAAGAACATTATCAGGTAGCTAGAAAAGTACAGGAAATTCTTCAAAAGTACAAAGAATTACAAGATATTATTACCATTTTAGGTATGGAAGAATTAGCTGATGAAGATAAGCTTTTAGTATTTAGAGCAAGAAAGATTCAAAAGTTTTTGTCCCAGCCATTCCATGTAGCTGAAAATTTTACAGGGGTTAAGGGCGTATATGTTCCTGTAGCACAGACAATTAGAGGATTTAAAGCGATTATTGATGGAGAGATGGATGAATATCCGGAAAATGCATTCTTTAATGTAGGAACAATCGAAGACGTCAAAGAAAAGGCTAAGACAATGCAGAAATAGAAAGGCAAAGCATATGGCGACTAATACATTTTATTTAAAGGTAATAGCTGCAAATCGCGTGTTCTACTCAGGAAGATGTCAGTCAATTATTGTTCCGTGTTCCGATGGACAAAAGGAAATATTGGCTCGTCATGAGGATATGGTCATTGCCATTGATGAAGGACAGATGAAATTTAAAGAAGAAGGTAGCGATTGCTGGGAGAATGCAGTAGTTGGAATGGGATTTGTTGAGATTTTTAACAATCGTGTTACTCTACTAGTCGAAACAGCAGAACGTCCAGAAGAAATCGATGTATCAAGAGCCAGAGAAGCCAAAGAAAGGGCACAAGAGCAGCTTCGTCAAAAACAGAGTATTCAAGAATATTATCATTCGAGAGCATCGTTAGCAAGAGCTATGGCAAGATTGAAGGCAACTTCTGGAAAATAGAAAAGAACGGTTCTAAATGGACCGTTCTTTTTTTTATGTAAACTATTCGGAATTTTTTGTCGAGGCTCAGCAACCATATGAGTGAATCGATACCATTACCGACCTCTTTGTTTATTGATAATTGTATTATAAAAAAAAGAGGTGAATTAGGTGTGTCTAAATTCAAAAAGAATTGTAAAATTTCTAAAAAGTGTTAGAATATTAATAGAAGAAAAAAAGGGTATGGATATTATATTTACTATTAATCCTTATGGTGACAGGATGTAGTACAAAGTAAGAAACTAAAGAGACCGAGAGGGAACTACTCGGCAATTTACGTTCGAACAAACAGGGCATAATTGGCGAGCAAGTAGTAGATGTACGTAATAATATTGTAAAGTCTAGTAATATTCAAATCATTGTAATTTTAGCAACGGCTTTGCTTTTTAATTAAGATAAGCTATAAAACTTCAAGAAAAATTGATGCAAGATAAAAAATAGTTGCAAAATTAAATAAAACCAGTTATAATATGAATCTGCCAAAACCATTGTAATGGAGTGGATTTTTCTAGAACAGAACGGTTCTAATTTTCGCCACATAACTTAATGTATAAGTTA
>CABUZU010000070.1 GCA_902496125.1 uncultured Lachnospiraceae bacterium | reverse complement strand
GTTCATAAGATGTCTGAGTTTAGACCGTATGGTAGAAATGCAATCCGCTCGCCTAAAGCGAGCTGGCATCGCAAGATGCCTGTTGGAAGCACGTGACTTTAGTCATGTGAGGCTTCACTATGAAAAGGATCACCATGAACAATTATAAAAAACTCCCTCCAATCATCTTATTATTTATCATCCTACTAAGCATCCCGGTTGCCTCTTACGCTACACCTTCCCCACTCATTTCAACTACAGACATCAACTGCAAACAAATCATTGATGAAATCGGGCAGGGTATTTTATTTAATGTTCAATTAGAAGCTTACCTAAATCGAACCCTTGCAAAGCAGATAAGAGAAGCAGAGAGTAAAGAAGAAACAGAAAGTAAGCCAAAACCAACAACAGCAGAAGACTGGTACACTCACTACTCTGTAATCGCTCATGCAATGGGTAGTGTAGATGGAATCGACTATACCAATTCCAAAGAAGCTTTTAACGAATCATATAAGAAAGGTTATCGAGTATTTGAAGTCGACCTGTCATTTACTTCAGACAATCAAGTTGTCTTGTGGCATGATTGGGAAGAAGATACTGGAAAATATGTAAAACAGAGTGGAAAGAAGGTTCCTTCTTATCAATTTTTTATGAATCACAAAATTTGTAAAGAGTACACACCACTTGCTCTAACAGATTTAATTGATATTATGGAACAATATCCAGATATTTATGTAGTGACAGATTCAAAAGAAACGGATTATTTAAGCATTTTAAGAAAGATAGTAGAAGAAGCAGATGAAGATGCTAACATACTAAATCGTTTTATTATTCAGTTTTATGAATATAATCAATACGCTAAGATTCAAAAGATTTATCCATTTAAAAATAGTCTTTTTACAATCTACAATTTGCAGGACAGAAATTTAGACCACATTGGAAGCTTCTGTAAAGAAAACAACGTTCCAGTTGTCGGTGTTCCACCTAAATATGCGGGAAGAAAAAGCGATGTTGCTAAATTGAAGGAATATGGCGTATATGTTTATACCTATACAATCAATAAACCTAGAAATGCAAAGTTTTATAAGCAATGTGGAATTGATGGAATTTATACAGATAGGATTATGAAATTTTAAGTTCACAAAAAATATTAGAGGCGTATACCGAAAGGTGTACGTCTTTTTTAGTATTTTTTAAAAAGTCCGTTACATTTTGTCGCTAAATCGACACTATATAAATATAAGATAAAAAGGATAGTGGAGTTATGTTAACAACTTGTATATTAGGTATTATATTTATTATAGTGGGAATTTGCTATTTTAGCTTTTATATAAAATTTATTTATTCAGAGATTGAAGAGGAAATGAAAGAATTAAAGCTTAATGGAATAAGGAAAATTTTAGCGGTAGTGATAAATTGCATACAAGCTTTTTTTACAGATTATTATAGTTTGGCCTTGATTGTTTTCACATTTGGACCAATTATACTTGGTACAATTTTGTTAATTTTAAATTGATTATATATGCCTTTAATAATAGGTGATTCGGTTGTATTTGAAACAATGGAAGAAGCAAAAACTTATGCGAATGAAAGAGTTCATATCTTAGCAAATGAGGAAGCAATTAGTCGTGGTGTCATAAAACATGCACAGATTGTATACGATAATTACGAAAAATATTATGACAAAACAACGATGTTACAGGAAGTTCATTATAAGGCGTTGATATCAGAAGGATAAAAAATAGGGCATATCAGTTTGATATGCCCAAATTTTTTAATGTACTTCTACGTTTTTAAAATACCAGTGAATGTCATTCATGATGGTATTGTCATCGAAATCTTTACCTTCTTCGCCAACAGTCTTTCCATCATTGGTTTCAATTACTCCACTAAAGATTTTCAAACTTCCATCTTTGAGTTTAGCAAGTGCTTCATCAACTGCTTTTTGTGTTCCGTCTGCACAGAGGTCAGATAGTGAGGAAAGACCTACGATGCCATCATTTACACCTTCTAAGTAGCTATCACAAGTCCATGTTCCATTAATCACATCTTCCACAATTTTGGTATAATAAGCGTCCCAGTTCCAAACACAAGAAGTAAGTTCTGCCTTTGGTGCATCCTTTGACATATCAGAAGTCCAACCAATACCATATACACCTGCTTCTTCTGCTGCAAGCTGTGGATTGGAAGAATCGCAGTGTTGTGCGATTACATCACAGCCTTCGTTGATTAATGCGGTAGCTGCTGTGTGTTCTCCTTCTGAGTCAGACCAACTGTTTGTAACCTTTACATAGACTTTGGCATCTGGATTTACGGAGTTAATACCCATTGCAAATGCATCAATACCACAAGTAATTTCTGTACTGTCAGAACCCCAAGAAGCAACAAATCCAATCTTATTTGATTTGGTCTTTAAGCCAGCAACAATTCCGCTTAAATAACGAACTTGATACATACGTCCATAATAATTTCCATAGTTCGTTCCATTGTTCTCATATCCACAACACTGCGTAAAAATTACATCTGGATATTCTTTTGATAGTGCACTACAAGTATCCATATATCCCCAACTAGTCGCAATAATAATTTTACAACCTTCTTCAATACATTCAACCATTGCAGATTCAATTGCAGAAGGGTCACTGTCGGATACATTGGTTTTGCAAATCACTTGAGAATCACTAAGACCTACAGTCTTTTTCATATTTTGGATTCCTTGGTCATGGGCAAAGGTATATCCAGAACCTTGTGCAGGGTCGCCGATGTAGAGCACACCGATTTTAAGGTCTTCTTTTGCTACAGGATCAAAAATACCAGTAGTACTATTATTATTAGCAGAAGTAGAACTAGTGGATGGATTGCTAGAAGAACATGCACTAAGCATAAAAATTAAAATAATAGATAAAGTAAAACTTAAAAGTTTTTTCATTATGGTAATCTCCTTTGATATTTATTAGCTGTGTTCCTATTAGATACAGTGACTAGATACGAACACAGCTAAAGCAATTCCATTTGCTGCCATAAAAGTTAAGTCCTTTCGTAAATATGATAAAAAAATTATACCATAAATAAAAAGAAAAGTGAATAAGATTTGTAATAACGTCAATAATAAAAATATACAAAGGAATGATGCATGAAAGCAAAGAAATCTTTGTTAGTTGTCCTTAGTAATGCAAAGGTACGGTGGAAGAGATGATGAAAAACTTTACAGAAAAACAATCAAAAAAAATACGTACCGGCATTGGAATCACCGTGGCAGTCTATTTAAGTTTTAAATACCTGCTGCCACTGGTGGTTCCATTTTTATTGGCAGGATTATTAGCGTGGATATTATATCCTTGTATTAAATATTTACATTATCGTTTTCCATTTGTAAAAGAAAGTCTGTGGGCAAGTTTTTTATTAACTTTAATTGGAGTGATTTTAGGTCTTAGTGGTTATATTTTAATTATGAAATTTGGTTCTTTAGTAGGGGAATACGCAAGTCAGCTTGATTTTTATTGGAAATATTTTTGGAATGAGATTGAACAAAGGGTTTCCCAGTTAGAGATATTTTTAAAGCTTTCAAAAGGTAGTTTAAGTTTACCGATTAATCAGATGGCAATGGATTTAGGCGAAAGTATTACCAGTCATATTTTACCTAGAACGCTAGAGTGTGCAAAAAGCTTGGCACGTTTTAGCGCAGGATTTTTTGTTATGGTGATTGCCACCGTTTTATTGATTGAGGAAAAAGAACAGTTAAAGGAACGTTTCTTAGATTCTTCCTTTTATATGGAAGCTCGAATCACAATGGATAATCTAAGACAAACAGGTGGAACGTATTTAAAAGTTCAATCAATTATATTAGGAATTACGATTCTTTTGTGTAGCGTAGGATTTTGGATTTTAAAAATAGAACATCCGATTTTAAAGGGTGTTGTAATTGGAATTTTTGATGCACTTCCAATTTTTGGAACGGGAACTGTTTTTATTCCATGGATTATTATTTTATTATTAAAAGGGAAAATTCTATTTGCAGTGGAAGTTGGAATTTTATATTTGGTTTGCTATTTTGTTCGAGAATGTATGGAAAATACGATGATGGGAAAGTCTATGGGAATTACTGCATTAGAGTTTTTAATCAGTGTTTATGTCGGTCTTAAGCTCTTTGGTGGAGTCGGATTTTTGCTAGGACCGATAGGATATTTGATTATCAGGTTGTGGATGAAAATTATGTTGTGAAATGTTTTGACGGTTGTACAAACATGTGCTATTATCTAGGTAAAAATCGAAAGGAGTCTAAAGAAAGATGAGAAAGCATATAGTAAGTATCGTGATGTTATTAGTAGGTATTTTAGTACTAAGTGGATGTACAACTACCCCAACCAAAGAAACATCTGTGGCTACAACCGTTGCTGAGGTTGAAACAAGTACTGAAAGTACAGCTGTAACAGAAACTTCAACACAGGTAGAAACGACGACACAAGAAGAGACAACAACGAAAGAAGAAACTACGACAACCCAAGAGGAAACGACAACCCAAGAGGAAACAACAATTAGGGAAGAAACGACAACACAGCAAGAGACAAAAGCAAAGAAAAAACGAAAAAATGGTAAGAAGCTAGTAGTAATTGATGCTGGTCATCAATCTAAGGGTAATTATGAAAAAGAGCCAATTGGACCTGGTGCAAAGGAAAAGAAAGCAAAGGTTTCAAGTGGTACACAAGGAAAATATACAAAAATTACAGAGTATGAATTAGCATTGGATGTAGCTAAAAAATTGCAAAAGGAGCTTGAAAGCAGAGGATATCAAGTCATTATGACAAGAACAAGCCATAATGTGAATATTAGTAATAGTGAACGAGCTGCAATAGCGAATGATAACAATGCCGATGCATTTATTCGTATTCATGCAAACGGTTCAGAAAATACTTCTAAAAAAGGTGCATTTACCATTTGTCAAACAAAGAATAATCCTTATAATGGCGAGCTATATAGCCAGAGCAAAGCATTAGCGAAGGACGTTTTAGATGGCTTTATTAAAGAAACAGGAGCAAAACGTTTAAGCATTTGGGAAACCGATACAATGAGCGGTATCAACTGGGCGAAAGTTCCAACGACTATTATTGAAATGGGCTATATGAGCAACAAAGAAGAAGATAAGTTGATGGCGACAGATGAGTATCGTGAAAAGATGGTACTGGGTATGGCAAATGGACTTGAAAAGTTCTTAGAAAATAATTAGTGCATATTAATAGTAACGAATGAGGAGGACATATTATGAAAGTGGTATTTATTAGACATGGAGAACCGAATTATACACCTTGTGATGAAGCAGGATTTTGTGGATTGGGACGAGATATGGCCCCTCTATCAGCTGTAGGCCGAGAACAGGCAAAAGAAGTTGCAAAGAGTCCTCTATTAGATGGAATAGAAATTATTTTATCTTCTCCTTATACAAGAACGATGGAAACGGCATCTGCAGTGTCGCTAGAGACGAATGTTCCGGTAATACCAGAAGTAGATTTACATGAAATTATTCCAGATAAGACTTTTCGAAATAAAGGACCAGAAGACACTCATAGACAACAGGCTGAATTTAAAAAGTATAGAGGAATTTATCCAAAAGACAAAGAATGTACTTGGGAATCGATGCAAGAATGTATTGACCGTGTGTGCAAGGTATTAAATGAATACATAGATGCAGGATATGAAAAGATTGCAGTAGTCGCACATGGTGGGGTACTTCGTAGATTTGTTGGTGCTGGCCAGATTGGATTTTGTTGTATTTATGAAGTTGAGTATTCAAAAGATTTTAAATGTTTTGGATGGATTGAATAAAAGTTTTCTTTTCATAAATACTTGAAATACAAGTTTTATAGTGGTATCATTAGCAATAAGTGATCTTCACAAAAAGAAAGGAAGTAGAAAAACAATGGAAAAAAAGAATATCGATTGGAGTAATATCGGATTTGGATATATACAAACTGAAAAAAGATATGTTTCTAACTTTAAGGATGGAGCATGGGATGATGGCTGTCTAACAGAAGATGCCAATGTAGTACTTAATGAATGTGCTGGTGTATTACAGTATTCTCAGAGCTGTTTTGAAGGTTTAAAAGCCTACACCACAGAAGATGGACATATTGTAACCTTCCGTCCTGACTTAAATGCATCTCGTATGGCTGATTCAGCTAAGAGACTTGAAATGCCAGTATTCCCTGAAGACCGTTTCGTAGATGCTGTTCAACAAGTAGTAGAAGCAAATGCAGCATTTGTACCACCTTATGGTTCAGGTGCAACTTTATATATTCGTCCTTATATGTTTGGTAGCAATGCTGTTATCGGTGTTAAGCCAGCAGATGAATACCAGTTCCGTATGTTCTGTACCCCTGTAGGACCTTACTTCAAAGGTGGAGCAAAACCGATTACGATTCGTGTTTGTGATTATGATAGAGCAGCGCCTCATGGAACAGGACATATCAAAGCAGGTCTTAACTATGCAATGAGTTTATTTGCAATTATGGATGCACATAGACAGGGATTTGATGAAAATATGTACTTAGATGCAGCTACTAGAACTTATGTAGAAGAAACTGGTGGAGCTAACTTTATCTTTGTAACAAAAGATGGTAAAGTTGTAACTCCTAAGTCTGATAGTATTTTACCTTCTATTACTCGTCGTTCTTTAGTTTATGTTGCAGAAAAATATTTAGGACTTGAAGTAGAAGAACGTAAAGTAGCATTTGAAGAAGTAAAAGACTTTGCAGAATGTGGTCTTTGCGGTACAGCAGCAGTTATTTCTCCAGTTGGTAAGATTAATGACCATGGTAAAGAAATTTGCTTCCCAAGTGGAATGGAAAAGATGGGACCTGTTACCCAGAAATTATATGATACTTTAACCGGTATTCAGATGGGTAGATTAGAAGCTCCTGAAGGATGGATAAAAGTAATTAAATAAACTAGCAATTGAGCTTAGATTATGCTATAATTCAGGTACGTATCCATACAATAAATATATAGGAAAGGGGATCTAATTATGGCAAATGGAAATACTGAAACATTATTTGATTCTGTAATGAATGACCGTGTAATTTCAAAGGAAATCGAGGATTTCTTAATTGATTCAGCAGTAAATGGACCAACCGTTACCATTGCAACTGTGATTGAATTAGTTCAGATTTTAAAGAATCGTGTTAATATTGGTCAGTCTGTAACATTAGAAGGAACTGGAACCATTTTAACAAAGGCAAATTTCTGGGAATACGCAGATAAGAACTTTACAGATTATGTTTGTGATAACATTAAAAATTAAATAAGATGCATTTAGAGGCAGGAGATGAAAGTCTCCTGCCTTTCTTACTATTGGAGGGGAAATGGAACAAAAAGAATATGCGACGGGGTATTTATTAAAGAGGTTTATACCTTATTATAAGCCTTATTGGAAAACCTTATTAACGGACTTGTTTTGTGCAGCGTTAACGACACTTTGCGAGTTGATTTTACCAATGATTATGCGTTATTTAACCAATACCGGTGTAACGAATTTAGAATTGATTACAATTAAAGTAGTATTAGGGCTTACTGCACTTTATTTTATTTTGCGAGTGATTGACTGTGTTGCAAACTATTATATGGCAAATATTGGACATGTTATGGGTAGTTTTATTGAGACGGATATGAGAAGGGATGCGTATGCTCATTTACAAAAGCTATCGGATAACTACTATAATAACACAAAGGTTGGACAGATTATGGGGAGAATTACCAATGACTTATTTGATGTAACGGAGTTTGCTCATCATTGTCCAGAAGAATTTTTTATTGCAGCAATTAAAGCAGTAGGAGCTTTTATTATACTTGGGACGATTAATATTCGATTAACACTGATTATCTTTATCATTGTTCCAATTATGCTATATTGTTGTATTCGTTTAAATTTATGGCAACGAAAGGCATTTCGTAAGCAGCGTTATCAAATCGGTGAATTAAATGCAAGAATTGAAGATAGTTTGTTAGGTCAAAAGGTCGTAAAAGCATTTGCCAATGAAGGGATTGAACAAGAAAAATTTGAAAATGATAATCTAAAATTTTTAGATATTAAAAAAGAAACTTACAAATATATGGGAGCGTTTCAGACAGCCACTCGTATGTTTGATGGATTAATGTATCTTGCAATGATTTTATTTGGCGGACTTTTTATGATTTATGGTTTGATTGAACCAGGAGATTTAGTTGCCTATGCACTTTATATTACGACATTAATTGCAACAATTAGAAGAATTGTAGAGTTTGCCGAGCAGTTTCAGCGTGGTATGACGGGAATTGAAAGGTTTTTACAAATCATGGATGCAGATGTTGAAATCTTTAATCAGGATGGAGCAGTAGAATTAAAGAATGTAAAAGGCGATATCGAATTTAGTCATGTAGAATTTGAGTATCCAGATGACCATAATAAAGTACTTGCTGATTTAAATTTATCCATTAAGGCAGGAGAAAAATTAGCAATAGTCGGACCATCAGGTAGTGGAAAGACAACGCTTTGCAATTTAATTCCTCGTTTTTATGAAGCAACAAAGGGAAGTGTTTTAATTGATGGAAAAAATATCAAAGAATATACATTAGAAAGTCTTCGTAAAAGTATTGGAATGGTACAGCAAGATGTATATCTATTTTCAGGAAGTGTTTATGAAAATATTTTATATGGTAGACCGGGGGCTAGTGAGGAAGAAGTCATTGAAGCGGCAAAAAGAGCAGGAGCTCACGATTTTATTACAGGCTTAGCAGATGGATATCATACTTATATTGGTGAGCGAGGAGTAAAACTTTCGGGAGGACAAAAGCAACGAATTAGTATTGCTAGAATATTCCTAAAAAATCCTGCGATTGTTATTTTAGATGAAGCGACTTCTGCCCTTGATAATGAAAGCGAATTTGTAGTAGCTGAGGCATTAAATGAATTGACCAAAGGTAGAACAACAATTACGGTTGCTCATAGACTATCTACGATTCGTGATTCAGATAGAATTTTAGTTTTAACAGATAAGGGAATTGAAGAAGAAGGCAATCACGAACAGCTTATGGAAAAGAAAGGTATTTACTATAAATTTTACCAAATGGCACAAAGATTGAGGTAAATATTCTTGCGAATTGATGGTTGATATAGTAAAATAGTGGTATAAAAATTGACACAGACATGGAGGTAGTATTATGTCAGGTATTGTAATTACAATTGCAAGACAGTATGGAAGTGGTGGACGTACCATAGGTCAGATGTTAGCAAAGGAACTTGGTGTTGAATTTTATGACAGAGATATACTAAGATTAGCATCTGAGGATAGTGGAATTAATGAAAGGTTGTTTAATCAGACCGATGAAAAGCCTCATAAGGGTATTCTTTCAAAGATTGTAAAGCGTGTTTATGATGGAGAACTAATTACACCTGATAGTAAAGATTTTTCTTCAGTAGATAATTTATTCAACTATCAAGCAAAGATTATTAGAGAGTTAGCACAGGAAGAATCTTGTGTTATTATCGGAAGATGTGCGGATTATATTTTAAAAGACCAGACAAACGTAGTGAGAGTATTTGTTCATGCACCGAAGGAATATTTAATTGCACGAACCTTAGAACGTAATAGCATGACGGAAAAAGAAGCTGAGAAATTTATCGAAAAGACCGATAAAGAAAGATCAGAATATTATACTTATCATACAGGAAGAAGCTGGGTTGATGCAAGAAATTATGACTTGTGCTTAGATAGTAGTAGGCTTGGATTTGAAGGCTGTGTAAAGGCAATTAAAGCTTATATGGAAGTGTTAGAAAGTTAAGATAGTTGACAAGACAGTTGACAACTCGACCGAAAGGTAGTACTGTAAGAGTACTAAACTTAAAAGAGAGGAAGAGTTATGTCAAGTCTAAAAGAATTTTTAAAAAAGAAAGATATTGAAATTTCAATCAAGCGTTATGGTATTGATGCATTAGGTGCAATGGCACAGGGTCTTTTTGCTTCGCTATTAATGGGTACCATCATTAAGACATTGGGTCAACAAGCTGGTGTGGATGCATTAGTACAAATCGGAGATTATGCAAGTGGGGTAACAGGTCCTGCGATGGCAGTATCTATAGGTTTTGCACTTCATTGTCCACCACTAGTATTATTTTCACTGGCAGCAGTTGGTAGTGCAGCGAACACATTAGGAGCAGCCGGTGGACCGTTAGCCGTTTTAATTATTGCAATCATTGCAGCAGAATGTGGTAAATTTGTTTCAAAGGAAACGCCAATTGATATTTTAGTCACACCATTAGTAACAATTGTAATCGGTTCAGGTCTTTCAATGGCATTTGCACCAGCAATTGGTACAGCTGCTTCATCGGTTGGTAATTTAATCATGTGGGCAACGGAAT
>CABUZU010000069.1 GCA_902496125.1 uncultured Lachnospiraceae bacterium | reverse complement strand
TGTAATGTGTGAAAATCGTATTTTAGCACTAAGAGCGGCAGATGACCCCATTTATTTAATGGCCTTTGATATTGGTACAACTACTATTGTTGGCTATCTTTTAGATGCCAAAACAGGAAAAGAGATTGCCGTTTCTAGTATGCTAAATCCACAGTCTCAATTTGGTGCTGACGTTATTGAACGAAGTAACTATGCACTTGCAAACGGTGTGGACAATCTTAGTAGCTTAGTTCGTGGTGCACTTAATGATTTAATTGACAGTGCTTGTAAAAAAGCTTCTATTACTTCTGATGAAATCTATATGATTTCTGTTGTAGGAAATACTTGTATGCACCATTTATTTGCTGGTATTTCTCCAGGAGCACTTGTTCACTCTCCTTACAATCCATCTGTTAGCGAATCCATGTATTTACCTGCTAGTCACTATGGTATTCATATTAACCGAGTTGGTCAAATCATGTTATTACCTAATATTGCAGGATTTGTTGGTGCAGATACTGTAGGTGTACTATTAGCAACCGAGTTTGATACTCTTGATAAGATGTCTCTAATGATTGATATCGGTACAAATGGTGAAATGGTTATGGGAACGAAAGACCGTATGATTGCTTGTTCTACTGCTGCTGGTCCTGCATTTGAAGGAGCAAAAATTGCCTGTGGTATGCGTGGAGCAAAAGGAGCGATTGACCATTTAACCTTTGAAGGAACAACCCTAACTTATACCACAATTGACCATGCAAAACCAATTGGTTTATGTGGCTCTGGTTTAATGGATGCAGTTACCATCCTTCTAGAAAATGGAATTGTTGATGAAATGGGACGTTTAATGGATCCTGATGAATTTGAGACAGAGGTTGCAATTGCTAATGCATCTAGAATTGTCATGCTAGGAGAAAAGAATAAAGTATTTATCATAGCAACAGAGGAAGAAAGTGGTAATGGTCAACTTGTATACCTTAGCCAAAAAGACATTCGTGAAGTTCAATTAGCTAAAAGTGCTATGGCTGCTGGTATTACTTTACTTGCTGATACCTTAGGCATTGAAATCAATGATATTAAACAAATTATGATTGCTGGTGCTTTTGGTAACTATATGAATCCTCACAGTGCTTGTGCTCTTGGTATGATTCCTAGCGAATTAGAAGATTGTATTATTCCAATTGGCAATGCTGCCGGTGAAGGTTCTAAGATTGCAATCTTAAATCAAAATGAATTCCATAGAAGTGAACGCATTGCTAGAGGATGTGAATTCCTTGAACTGGCTACCCATCCTGACTTCCAAGATTGTTATGTAGACGGATTGGAGTTTCCTGAACAAGAATATTAGATTGACTAAACTTTTTATTATTTAGGAGATTTATAATGGTCAACAAACTTTTTACCATAGTAAGTGATTCGTTTAATCCTTACTACAATATTGCACTTGAAAAACATCTTTTTGACAGTGTTGATGATGAATCTGTTATTTTATATCTATGGCAGAATGAACGAACTGTTGTATGTGGCAGAAACCAAAATGTTTGGAAGGAATGTCGTGTTAGTGAATTGCTTGCAGAACATGGACATCCTGCTCGCAGATTATCCGGTGGTGGAGCTGTTTTCCATGACCTTGGCAATTTAAATTTTACTTTTTTAGTAACTGCTAAAAACTATGATGTTAACCGTCAATTAGAAGTTATTATTAAGGCTTGTAAATTATTAGGTATTGATGCGAAAAAGACTGGTCGAAATGATATTACTGTTGATGGCCATAAATTCTCTGGAAATGCTTTTTATAAAAGTGGCTCTCATCGCTACCATCATGGAACATTAATGGTTTCCGTAGATATGTCTAGACTTTCAACTTATCTAAATGTCGACCCTTCTAAATTAAAATCTAAGGGCGTAGATTCTGTTCGTTCTAGAGTCGTCAATCTTTCAGAATATAATTCTACTTTAACGATTGACATGATGAAGGAAAAGATGGTTGAAGCAGCACAGATGGTTTATGATTTAAAAGCAATTCCATTTGATATCTCTAAAACAGATGCTGATACAATCAAAGAATATGAAACTAAATTTGGCAGTGATGAATGGCTATATGGTCGCAGACTTCCTTTTGAATATCGTATTAATCATCGATTTACTTGGGGAGATTTCGACTTAAATGTCAATGTGAATGCTGGAATTATTGAAACAAGTGAATTGTATTCTGATGCAAATGATGAAGCTTTTATCCGAATGATTGCAAGTCAATTAGAAGGCAAACCTTTTGCTTATAAAGAATTAAGCGAATTAATTGATTCTTGTATTGTTACGGAAGAAAATAAAACAATGGCTGAGGATATTAAGAAATTATTATTTGAAGCGATTTGATGCTACCAGGGGCAATGCGTAGCATTGAGATTTTTAAAAAAGGGGCTGTCTTATGACAGTCCCTTTAAATTTGTAATGGAAATATCTCCTGCTACCGCAAGATCCTCTGCTCTAAATGCAACTGGGAAATTATCTGAAAATAAAATCTGAGCAGATGGTTCAAATTCATCATCACCTTCCCATAAAATAAAGATCATAGAAAATCCATCTAAAACTTCAAAAGAATAAGCAATATCTCCCATTTTTACAGGAGTTGCTCCCATTTTTTCCATTGCAGATTTAAATTTATCTAGCTTGAAACCAAATCCATATTTCAAACGGAAAATACAACGTCCTTGGAATGATTTAAAGTACATCTCTCCTTCTGGTGTATCACGATAAGTTACATAGTTACCAGTAGATTCTACCTTTTTGCCTTCTAGCATATAACGAAGAGCTAAAATTTCTGCCTTATAAAATTCAAACATTACATGATAAGAAGTATCTTCTTCATTTACTTTTCTAATTTTAAAATCTGGATGAGAAATATAATATTCTTTTCCCATCAGACGCATTTTAAACTCGTGAGTTTCTTCGTTGTATTCTAATTGACATCTTTTTGCAATCTCTAACGGATCACTCTGTGCAAACGCTTTAATATAATGATCATAGGGTTGCTTTTCAAGATTGTCTTTTGCGTAATCAAATTCCATAGTTGTCCTCTTTTCCTAAAAAAGGGGTTATACCAATAACCCCTTTTATTTATTTTTTATTTTCCCTTAACTAAAAGATGGGAATAAACTTGCATCTGTATGTGGAATAAAGCAAGCTGCCACAAAAGCATCCATATAGCCTGGATGTGTACTAAGTTCTAAGTAAGTCATACTTGATGCTAATTCACTAACCTTTGCCTCTGCCTGATTAGAAATTAACATTGCATAAGCACCTGCAAGTGAAGAGTTACCAATGTATTTATATTTCTCTAATGGAATATCTGGAAGCATACCGATTCTTACAGCATTTGCCATATTGATACCACTACCGATACCACCAGCTACATATACATTATCCACAATAGACATATCGAATCCTAAAGACTCAACTAATGTATTAATACCTGAGAAGATTGCACCCTTCGCACGAATAAAGCTATCAACATCAACTTCTGTAATTTCTACATCATTTACAGAACCAGCATCTTCTTTGAATGCAAGTACATAGCTCTTAATTCCATAAGGATCTGTTTTAACACGTTTACCTTCTCTTACTATTTGTCCTTTTGCATTGATAATCTTACAACGGAATAATTCAGAAATCGTATCAATAATACCAGAACCACAAAGACCTACCGGCTTTTGTCCTTCATCACCAATGATAGAAAGTGTAGGTTCCATTGTTTCTTCATCAATTGTAAGTGCATCAATCGCTCCATCTGTAGCACGCATACCACAACTAATATCTCCACCTTCAAAAGCAGGACCAGCGGAGCAAGCACAACTCATTAAGAAATCTGAGTTACCAAATACGATTTCACCATTGGTACCTAAGTCGATAAATACAGAGAACTCTTCACTATTCCATACTAAACTAGCTAAAGTACCAGCTGTAATATCTCCACCTACATAACTACCAATATTTGGTGCAAAAATAATCGTTGCATTTGGATTAATTTCTACTTTTAATTCACCAGCTGTAATATCGGGTAATTTAAAGAAGGTTGGAATATATGGTTCCATACGAAGTGGATCCGCATTAACTCCTGCAAATAAGTGATTCATTGTACTATTTGATGCTAAGCTCATACGATAAATACGTTCACTAGGAATGTTCGCAGATTTACACATATTGTGAATCATTGGGTTAATGGTTTCATCAATAATTGCTTTTTGTAATCTCTCAACGCCACCATCTTTGGTCTGTTCTACAATACGGTTGATAACATCGGCACCAAAACGAATCTGACCATTTCCTGAAGAAGCTTTTGCTAAAATTTCTTCAGTCTTTAAGTCTACTAAAACAGCTGTAACACTGGTAGTACCGATATCAATTGCCATACCAACAACCTTTAAGTCTTCACTAGCATTAACAACATCGTATACATATGCACCATATCCAGTTGTTTTATAAACTACTTTTACATGAAATTTACTTTCCCTAAGTACATCTGGTAATTTTTTAATAACAAAATAAGGAAGAACAACCTGCTGTACATCAAGCTTAGACTGGATTGCCCAAGTTAATCTTTCATTATCAGGCATTGTATCATCTAATGTTGGAGCATCCATTGTAATCTCAACCATATCCATATCATTAACTAATTCAATGCCGGTTCCTTCGATGTCTGATTTAATCTTCTCAAAGATTGCAATTTCTTCTGGTGAACTTAAGTCTGCTACCTTCATACGACTCTTATATGCAGATGCAATATCAGGTACACCAATTTCTACATCACCAATAACCTTACTTGCACAAGCAAGTCTCCAACCTGCTTGATATTCTTCATCTGTAATATGATGTGTCTGTTTCGAATCTAATTCGCCAGATAATAATTTAACCTTACATTTACCACATGCTACATTACCTGAACAAGGAGCATCAATTGCTACATTTGATCTACGTGCAATATCTAATAATTTTTCACCTTCGGTAGCATGAGCTACTACATCTTCACTTGCATCAAATTTAAATGTGACTTTTATCATTTTTAACCTCCAATGTGTGCCACAGGGGGCAATACCGTTTTCTTTTTCTTCTTACATAATAGGATCTAATGTAAGTGCTGGATGACCTTTCTCTGTTAAGAATTCTACTACTGCTTCGGATTCAACAGCAATTGTTTCATCACAAATCATATCTGTGAAGTTATCAATTCCTAATAGTTCTTTTGCAGTCTTATTTAAACGAGGAGCTACATCGTCTTTTAATTCCTTAGGCATCCATACAATTCTTGCAACGCCACCTTCTGCACTAATAAATTTCTTAGAAGAAATAAAGTGTCTACCATGTCCCATGAAACCAGGTGTCTGAACACCACCACCGGTCATAGATGCTAATTCACCAAATGTCATACCAGTAGGAGTCATTCCCTTAAATTCACGGTTACAAATTACTACACCATTTGCTTCTGGCATAATACCACAGATACATTCAAAACAACCACAACTTGTCATTGGATCTTCCATAATAGAGTACAATGTAACATGCTCTAATGCACCATGAGTTGCTTCCATAACCATACGGTCAGCATCAGGATAAATACCCTTAACAGGGTCAGTACATCCTTCTTTACTAATAGGCTGACAAGGTCCAGTAGGGTCTAATTCTTTTGTTGCTTTTGCATCTAACCATGAAACTGCACCACAAAGTCCAAGTCTTTCAGGAGTTACAACGCAGCAATGAGCTGGTGCAAAAGACTGACAAAGAATACAGGTATAGAACTGGTCTACGCTTTCATCACTCAAAGATTCTAGTCTTTCATCTCTTGCATCATATTTAGGCATAGCAACGGTATCTAAGATTTCTTTTGCTTTATCTACGTCTGTATACATCGTGATTTGACAACGATCTACAACCGTATCAAAATCATTCATAATCATATCGTAAAGTACTTCCATGAAGTCTTTTAGACGTAAGCCTTCTTCGTAAGCAACTTTACTAATACGAATACGGAATTGATTTCTCTGACCTGTATGCATAACACCTTCCATGTAGTTATACCAAGTATGTATTTTACGTTCGATAACAGATTCAAAGTCTTCTTGCATCTTAGCACCAGCAACTTCTACTACACAAGATAATGGAAGTTCTACAGGAGCTGGTAATTCATCAATATCAGGTCCTACAAGTACTAATTTCTTATCTTCTACGTCATCCATTTCACGTTTTAATACAACTTCACAAGTGGTATTCTTATGCGAACTAAACTCTGCATACATATCACTTCTACGAATAATTTCACCTTCAAAAGCTGCGGCAAAAGCAACTGGAATTGGAATCTCTGTTACTTTAATCTTAATGTTACGCAGTTCTAAAGATTTCTTTACTGTTTCAGCATGATCTAAAACAGAAACTAAAGCACCCTCTACTTGATTTTCTGCTAAATCAACATCAGCAACAACTGGGAATCCAAGTGCAATTGCCCCAGCGCCAGCAGATACTACTACTTCATTTAATGCACCAAATGTATTAACAAAGGCTGGTACTCTATCTTTTGTATAAGCTAAAAGTCCTGCTAAATCGCCTGGCTGAATGCTACCAAAGATTAAAGCAGCACGAATGGCTACTGTTACTACATGAGTTACTGCTGTTACATCATGTCCTAATGGAATAACACGAAGCTCCAATCCTGTCTTAACGCCACCATCAATAACTTGGTCAATCACATCACCTACTAAGAATGTCATAATACCTTTACTCTGGTAATCTTTAACAATCTTTACTGCATCAGCTGGATCTTCTGCTTTACCAAGAACTACTGCCACACCTGGAATATCACCGGTTACTAACGGTACACCTAAAGAACGAATAATTGGATCGGAAACAAAACCAATTCCTTTTTCATCGGCATAAGGGTCTGCACCTTCACTGTTTACATACTTTAATGCTTCAATAATTTCTGCACCTACAGCAGTTGCAAGACCTGCATTAAGTGCCTTTCCTAAATCATCTTCATTGGTAATTAGACTCTTCATAACTGAAATGCATCCAACTAAATCACCTAATGTTTTTACCTTAACCCCTGTTGCTGCATAAATTGTAGGCAAAAAATAAGCGGTATCAGGAAATGCAATTGCTTGTTCTTCTCCATATTTAGCAATCGCATCATTTACAGCTCCTTCTGTAAGACCTTCTACTGCATTTGAACCTGCATAAATTAAATCTGTTAATACACTCATCATTAGCCTCCTAATTTTAACGTCTATTTCTACCGTTATTGTCTAACCGTTCAATTTCTTCTAAGTTACTCTATTAGTTATTTTAACAAATTAATTGGATATTGTAAACTATTTTTTGTAAAATACATACAATAACTTTGTATAAATATAAAAACCCACTGCTTTTAGCAGTGGGTTTTATCTATCGCTTGAGCACAAAATACTAATTTACTTTAAAATAATCTTACTAAAAACTCCTAATTACAGATCTAGATAAGAATCTGCATACATGTAGTTGTCTTTTAAGATATCGCAAGATTTAATAGATTCCATTAATCTCTGATCACAAGGATTTACGATAGCGGAAGTTAAACCATTAGCCATACTCATAGAAACCATAGCAGAATCCATAATAGGTCTTAATTCTTTAGGCATACCATTGGATACATTTGATAAACCACCAGTAGATAAAAGTCCCATTTCTGAGAATCCACGGATAGCATCTAAGATCTGCTGCTGTTTGTCCTGCATACCCTTAGCAACTAAGAATAAAGGATCCATCCACATATCTGTAGGTTCCATACCTAACATCATACCATGCTCTAATAATTCCTGGCAGAATCCCATGATTTCATCATAGCTTCCAGGTACAGCACCTTTAGAGCAAAGGCAAATACAAAGAGCACCATTAGCTGCTGCTAAATCAAGATATTTTAATCTGTCACCAGCATCTGCTGAGTTAACGATTGGTCTACCTTTTTCATCATTGTATACAGTAATACCAGCTTCGATAGCTGCCATGTTAGCTGTATCTAATGCTAAAGGAACATTGTCAAAATTGCTCTGTAATAACTGAACAGCCCATTTCATTAATTCAGGTCCGTTACCTTCAGCAGGTCCAATATTAACATCGATGTATGTAGCACCAGCATCTAACTGTTCTTTACATCTCTTTAAAATTGGTTCTGGATTCATTTCATCCATAGCTTTACGAATAACAGGGGAGATACAGTGAATTCTTTCACCAATAACTACAAATCTTGACATAAGGTTGTCTCCTTTTCTTTTATATATTTTTATTCGGATATAAGACCCGTTTATTTATTTCTAAGAACACTTTCACCACCCTGCTTAATCCCATAAGCAGAGCGGCAAAAGATTGATCCTCTATAAGTTCGTTATTAATTAAGCGTAATCTTTCATAAACTTAACAATCTGAACAGCTTCCTGAGTACCAACTACTACATTCCAATCAGGTAATTTAGCATCTAATTCACCTTTTAAGATAGCTACTTTACCAGGGATGATTAATGTTCTGTTCTTGATCTTATCTGCTACTTCTTCATTGATAAATGTAGAAATAGTACCTGCAGATAATTTACCAGCAGCCCAAGCAGTTAATACAGACATTCCGCCTGCATCAGAGATTAATAAGTTACAAGGTACACCTGAACGCTCTAATTCGCCAGATACAACGAAATATGTAAGAGCGAAGTCTACAGTTGTTACGCATACAGAGTTTTCATCAGCGCCATTTAATGGATAGATTCCAGGAGCAACTTTCATTGGCTTCTGAGGATCGGTGTAAATGTTCTGACGTAAACCATATAAAGCAAGTGCCTGTGCATAATTCATTTCATCCATAACGATGATTGAACCATATTTTAATGTAAATACAGCAGCTAATGCAGCCTGTAAAGCCTGATCTCCAGGAGCTACTTCTGATAAGTTAACGATTGAAGGATAACCAAAGGTTCTATTTTCATCTTTAAGAGCAGCTCTACGAATCTGTACAGCATTTGCGAATACATCTTTAATAGATTTATTACCGCAATCTAATACTAAATTCTTGTTGCCAGCTTTTTCTAATGCAGCAACAGTATCATATAATGCATTTAAATCATCTGCAGTTACACCTAATGTAACACCAGCTTCTGTAGCGATTGTGCTCATTTCAGTAGCGTTTGCAGGATTTGCACCGTTTAAGATAGGTTTTGCATCTTTAGATACAGCTAAAGCAGCTTTTGCAGCGTCAGCATCTGCACACTGTAAAACTAAAGTTCTTCCGATACCCATTGCTTTTTTAACTAATTCAGCATAAGCATCTGCACCTTCACCAGTGTATTTAACGTTAACTAATTCAACGTACATTCTTTCACCGATACGGTCATAATCAACTTTAGGAATTTCAGCTAATTTAGCGTCTGCATTTTCAGCAGTTACAGTAACAGCGAAAAGGTTCTTGCTAACAAGAGTTTTTTCATGTCTGAAAAGAACAGTTTCTCCGCCAAGTTTATGTTCTGCATCGCCAGTACCAATGGTAATGCTCTTCATTGGAGGTGCTGTAGCTTCAGATAACTGAGCCATAGCTTCGTCAGACATATATGGGCATTTTTCTACAGGAACAGCGCCAGAAGCAACTTTCATAGAGAAAGCCATACATGTAGGACTACCACACTCCTTACAGTTTTTCTTAGGTGTTAATTTAAAAATCTGAATACCAGTTAATGCCATGATTCTAATCTCCTTCCGTACAATTACATTAATTCGTCAATCATTTTTTTGATAGTTGCAACAGATACGGGGTTCTTTAAAATAACAGCATTGGAACCAGAAGCGATATCAGCAGCAGCTGTAACAACTTCCATATCAATAATTCTAGTTTCACGAGATCCCCATTCTGGGAAGTCTTCTTCAGAAGCTATACATTCTTTGCAGTTATATGTTTCAGTTGAAACAGGTGTAACAAATGGCATCTGAAGCATATTATCGTTCTGTGCAAGAGCAGCAGCTTTTGTTCTATCCATGGTAGTTGCAACATATTCGTAACCATAACCAGCAGCAGCTGTACCTACATGCATACAAATGCTGTCAGAAGCAACACCTAACTGGCTCATTAATACGTTAACCTGTTTTGCAAGGTTGATATCTACTGCTGATTCAGCAGCAACTTTGTGATGATAAGCCTGAACTGCAGACATACCAATTGTCTTGTAGTTAGCTTCTTTTGCAGAAAGGATAAGTACATTCTTTCCTTCTACAGCTTCAGCAACCTTAACTAAAAGGTCAGCATCTTTTTCATCATTCTGGCAACCCATGAAAGCTAAAGGTACATCTACTGCGTCAGCAACAGCTTTAGCTAATTCTGCACATTGTTCGATAGGAGCATCCTGTCCATTAGGGTCAGCACTCTTAAATCTAATACAGATGAAATCTGCACCTGGCATTTCAGCAGCTTTCTTAGCCATGTCCACTACTGTTTCACATCCAGCATAAAATTCTTTTACACCTGTACTTGTTTCTTCT
>CABUZU010000068.1 GCA_902496125.1 uncultured Lachnospiraceae bacterium | reverse complement strand
GGATTTGCAGGACTTGCAGATGCAATTGATGAGCTTGGTGGTATTACGATTAAAGTCGATGAGGATGAGATTGAATATATCAATGCTTATCAAAAGACGATGACGAAGCAGCTTAAGAAAAAATATAAAGCGGTGAAAAAATCAGGTTCCCAGACGTTAAATGGTATTCAAGCGGTTTCTTATTGTCGAATCCGCTATACCGCAGGCTCTGATTATAAGAGAACACAGAGACAACGAACCGTACTTGCTCAGATGATTGCAAAGGCGAAGAAGAGTTCACCATTTAAGCTAAAACGAGCAGGCGAAGCAGCATTAAGAGGGATTCAAACCTCAATGAGTACGTCGCAGATTATGAGATTAATTCCGGTTGCGTTAAAATGTAAGATTGTAGACAGTGACGGTATGCCATTTGAAAAATACCGTACGACAGCCAATCTAGGTAGCAAGGGAGACTGTGTGCTTCCAAAGGATTTAACCGATAATGTAACAAAGCTTCATCAGTTTTTATATGGTACAAAGGATTATGAGCCATCGAACACGGTAAAAGGTTATAGTGAACATATTCGTTCGGTGTTGCCATAATAGAGTCCCTCCAGTTTGGAGGGGCTTTTTTAATTTTCCATTTGTCTTCCTAAAAATCCGGCAGCAGCAGCTACAAGCTTTTGTTCGGTCTCACTCATACTAAGCCTTGCATCTTTTCCATAGATGCCAACTGAACCAATCGCATCGCCTTCGCAGATAATGGGGTAAATGACTTGACCGGTATAAATACTAGAATCTTCTGTGCCAATCGCGACTTTTCCAAGTTCGTTTTTCTTCGTAATGACGACATCTCGGTTTTGAATGAGGTTTTCAAGGTCACGACTAATTGGCTTTTCTAAAAAATCCTTTTTGATTCCACCAGCAATGGCAATGATATGGTCTCTATCGGTAATACAAACCATGTGACCACTTATTTGGGCAAGAGAATCGGCATATTGCTTGGCAAAGGAGCCAAGCTCTGCCATTGGAGAATATTTTTTTAAAATCACCTGTCCATCGATATCGGTAAATATTTCTAAGGGTGTGCCTTCGCGAAGTCGCATGGTTCTTCGAATTTCTTTTGGAATCACTACTCGTCCTAAGTCGTCGATTCTTCTTACAATTCCTGTTGCTTTCATATTTAAAAACTTCCTCCTTGTTTTTCATATCAATTGTATGGACCCGATGATACCAGATTGTTTCCCACTACGTGCTCCCACAATCTTCAAAAACATTCATAAATTCGCACATTTTTCCATGAAAAATGGCTATTTATTCATATTTTTGGCGGGTTCCAAAGTGCAAATCTTCTTGCAAGCAAGCTTGCATCAGATTCTTAACATTTTGACCCTGGTATCATGGATATTATGTGGAAAAATGGATGGATTATACATAAATCCCTTGACAAATAAAGCATTACAGTATACAATTCATGCGTATAAAAGAAAACAGAAATGATTAAAAAAAGGAGGATGACTGATGAACAAAACAGAATTTGTTGCAGCAGTTGCACAGAAGTCCGGATTAAGCAAGAAGGATGCAGAAAAGGCTGTAAAAGCTTTTGTTGATACTGTATCTGAACAAATGGTTGCAGGAGATAAGATTACTATTGTAGGTTTTGGTACTTTTGAAGTATCTGAAAGAGCTGCAAGAGAAGGCAGAAATCCTAAGACTGGCGAAGCTATGCCAATCCCAGCATCTAAAGTTCCAAGATTTAAAGCTGGTAAAGGTTTAAAAGACGCTGTAAATGGTAAATAAATAATATGATGCAAGTGGCATCATCTATGTGGGCTGTCATTAGGCAGCCCTTTTATTGTTGGAGGAAATGATGAGATTAGATAAATATTTAAAAGTTTCTCGTTTAATTAAACGACGTACGGTTGCCAATGAAGCTTGTGATGCAGGTCGTGTCATTGTCAATGAAAAGCCGGTAAAGGCTTCTTATAATGTAAAAGAAGGCGATGTGATTGAAATCCTATTTGGAGCACGTACGGTAAAGGTAAAAGTATTAAAGGTACAAGAGACAGTAAAAAAAGACGAAGCAAGCGAATTATTTGAGTACTTATAAGCAGTCCTTTTGGCATATAGTATAAAAAGATATGCGATTGAGGTTTTTAGATGGAAGAAAGTACGCATAAATTGGTGATGATAGAGCGTAAACGATTAGAAATCAGTGGAGTAAGTGATGTGATATCGGTAGATGTCAATGAAGCAAGTTTAGATACGTTAGTGGGAAACCTTACGATTAAAGGAACGAATCTTCATGTAAAGCGACTGAATTTAGAAAAAGGAGAACTAGATATGGAAGGGGATATCGACAGTGTTATTTATATGAAGTCGACAAAGGATAAAAAAGCTTCGGTAATATCTAGGATTTTTCGATGATTAGGGGAATTGCATGGGAATGGCAGACATTTTTTATCTGTATTTTTCTTGGAATGTGTGCCACTTCGTGTTATGATGTACTTAGGATTCTTCGTGTTATGATTCCACATCACAGATTTGTCATTGCATTAGAAGACATTTTATATTGGATAGGAATTGGAATTGGTGTTTCGTATTTTATTTTTCAATATAATGGTGGAGTGATTCGTAGCTTTCTAATTGAAGGATTCATAATCGGGATGGTTTTTATGAATATCTGTATTAATAAAATTACCATTTCGTTGTTCTTAAAGATTTATAATTGGATCAAGAAGATGTTTGCGAGGAAAAAAGATGGATGATAAAAGAAAACAAGAGCATTTAAGAAAGAGACGTAGACAAAAGAGACAAGAGCAAGTAAAAAGAAGACAAAAGAAGATTGTAATTTTTGCACTAGGAATTACATTAGTAATCTGCATGGTGTTATTGACTCAGGCTTTTAAGATTAATAAATCTAATTCACAAAAGCGTGAAGATTACGAGTCTTTACAAGTTGAGGCAACGAAGGAATCAAAAAAGGGTGATGAGCTAGAAGAGAGCAAAAAATATGTAAAATCAAACGATTATATTGAATCTATCGCAAGGGAACGTTTAAACTTAGCAAAAAAAGATGAAATTATTGTGCAACCAAAGGATAATTAACACATTCAATTGACATTTTTTTCATCAGTCATGCGGTAAGATATAGTGTGCGAATTAGCGTAGGAACTTGTTATGGAGGATGACTGGTGAAAAGAATAGATATCATAAGAATGATGGTAGCTTTGTTTATCTTGCTTCTTTTTAGTGTGTTATTAGGAACTGGAAAAATCGAAAAGAAGGCTTTGGAAAGCTTATTGTTTTTTTGCGTAATTTTTTGTGCAAATCGATATGGAGCTGGAGCTGGAGCGGTTTGTGGAACACTTTGTGGAGCGGTGTTGGCGTTATTTAGTAATAATATTGCTGATGTTGGTGTGGTTTGCATTGGTGGAATGATGGCAGGTTTTTTTGCTGTATTAGGACGAGCAGCTTCTTGTCTAGGTTTTATAGCACCAATGGCAGGAATTAGTGCGTTTTATTCGAGACAGATGCTTACGAATTGGCAAGTGCTAGCAGGATGTCTGATTTATTTTTTGATTCCATTATCGTTGTTAAAAGAAGAGAAAAGGATTGGGAAGCCATTAAGAAGAAAAGAGACCGATATTGTTTGTAGGCAGTTAGTTCAAATGTCGGAAAGCTTTAAGATGCTTTCTAATTATTTTAATGATAGAAATTTAATGAATAAGCAAGCGATTGCACAGGCAGTAAAAACGTCTGGGGCTTCGGTGGAATGGATTGAGAAATATAATGACAGTCAAAAAGCGATTGGAGCCCAATTTGCACAGATGGGTAAAATGATACAAAATACGGCAAATCAATTAAAAGAAGTGCAGATAATTAATTCTAGACAGGCAAAGGAGATTACAAGAAATCTTAAGTTTCATAAAATTTATGCAAAGAGGATGACTTTTTTTGAATATCCATCGGGTAGGCGAGAAGTCTATATGAATGTAAAGACGACAAAGAATCATTATGTATCGGCAAAAGAGATTGTAAGCTGTTTGAATAAAGAGACGAGTAGAAAATGGAGAATGTCCTCAGACTGTAAGAATGTAATCAATCAAACCTATGCAGACCTTGTATTCGAAGAAGAGCCTAGATATCAGGTATTTCATGGGATTGCAAGGGTGACAAAATTCGGGGAAGAGGTATCTGGGGATTCGTTTTCGATTAAAACACTAACAAACGGACGAGTTCTATTTTGTCTATCGGATGGAATGGGTTCTGGACGAAAGGCCTATCTAGAAAGTCAGATGACCCTCGATTTATTAGAACAGCTATTAGAAACTGGATTTGAATTAGAGGCAGCGACAGATTTTATCAACCATGTGCTCTTGTTTTCTAGAAAAGACCAACATCCTACGACGCTAGATATCTGCCTATTAGATTTATACACTGGAGAAGCAAGTCTTATTAAGATGGGAGCTCCAAAAAGCTTTTTAAAACGAAAAAATGAAACGCAGATAATTGGAAATTTTCAGATTCCATTGGGTATGATTTATGAAAGAACCTATAAGGCCTGTCCAATGCAGTTTGAAGATGGGGATAGCTATGTGATGGTAACAGATGGCGTACTTGACCAAATGAATTATCGAAACGGTGAAGAATATTTTGCAGGGCTTATTAAAAAGTATTCAAGAATTAATGCAAAGGAATCAGCTCTGTGGCTAATGAATCAAGTGCTTTCAGAAGATGAAGATGCAAAGGACGATATGACCATTCTAATTATAGGAGTTCATAAACGATGAAGAAACTAGAGGAAAATGTTTTACAATTTATTAGAGAAAATCAGATGATACGGCCAAATGAAAATGTACTGGTTGGAGTTTCTGGTGGAGCCGATTCGGTTTCCTTATTAGTGATTCTTTCTCATTTGGCATCTGTGTTATCGGTTCACTTGTATGCAGTAACGGTTCACCATGGGATTCGTGGCAAAAGTGCCGATGCGGATGTGTCTTATGTGGAAGAGCTATGTAAAAAATTAGAAATTACACTTTATAAAGAATATGTAGATGTACCGACACTTGTAAAAAAGAATGGTTATTCTGAGGAAGAAGCGGGTAGGAAGGCAAGGTATGACTGTTTTTATCAATTGGCGAAAAAGATTGAGAAAACTTCGGGTATGCCTTGTTTGATTGCAGTAGCACATCATAGACAAGACCAGTGTGAGACAATCCTTCACAATTTGCTTCGAGGAAGTGGGCTTGCTGGCCTTCGTGGGATACTTCCGATAAGAAATCAAGTGATTAGACCTTTATTAGAGACAAGTCGAGAAGAGATTGAAGCTTATTTAAAAGAAGAGGAGATTTCTTATTGCATTGATGAGACGAATGCGAAACTTATTTATACGAGAAATAAACTGCGAAAAAAAGTGATTCCCTATTTAAAAGAGGAAATCAATAAAAAGAGCGAAGAGCATATCTTACAAGCAGCAAAGCAGATTTCACAGGCAGAGGAGTTTATTCTAGATTATGTAAAAAAATGGATAGCAGAAAATATAAAAAAAGTAAGCTTACCGGTTGAAATTCCATTACAGAAATTCCAAGTTGAAAAACCGATTATACAAACCTATATTATTCGTGTTTTATTTGAAGAAAATAAGCTAAGTTTAAAGGATGTCACTCATCTACATTTTGAACATGCAATGGAAACTTTAAACAAGCAAGTGGGAAGTATCTTTGAATTTCCAAGAAATATTCAGATAAGAAAGGGTTATGATACATTAATTTTAGAAAATAAATCTTTAAAAGAGAAGTCATTTACCCTGCCAGATGTAGAATATCAGATATTTTCTTATGATTCTAGTGAAAAAATACCCAAAACCCCTTGTATGAAGTGGTTTGATTATGATAAAATCAAAAATGCGTTATCTGTAAGAACTAGACAGGTAGGAGATTATATGCAGATTTATCCAGAAGGTGGGAATAAGACAATTAAGTCGATGATGATTGATAAAAAGATTCCGAAAGAACAACGTGATAAAATCCCGTTGCTAGTGGAAGGAAATCATGTCTTGTGGATGATGGGCTATCGAATATCTGAAGCGTATAAAGTAACAGAGAATACGAAAACAATATTGCAAGTAAGCGTAAATATTAAGGAGGAAGAAAGATGACAGAAAAAGTACGTGTGCTTTTATCAGAAGAAGAAGTAGACAAAAAAATTAGCGAATTAGGCGAAAGAATCAGTAAAGATTATGCGGGCAAAAGTGTTCATTTAATCTGTGTCTTAAAGGGTGGCGTTTGCTTTATGTGTGAACTCGCAAAGAGAATCACCGTACCAGTTTCATTTGATTTTATGTCTGTTTCTAGTTATGGAAGTGGCACCAAATCAAGTGGAGTTGTAAAAATCATCAAAGATTTAGATGAGCCATTAGAAGGCAAGGATGTCATTATTGTTGAAGATATCATTGATTCTGGTAGAACGTTAAGCTATTTAATTGATATTCTAACGAAGAGAAATCCAAAGAGCCTTAAGCTTTGTACGTTATTAGATAAGCCAGAACGAAGAGTGGTAAAGGATGTTGTTGTAGATTATACTGCATTTAACATTCCAGATGAATTTGTCGTTGGCTATGGCTTAGACTATGACCAAAGATATCGAAACCTACCTTATATCGGGGTAGTAGAATTTGAAGAAGATAAGTAAGGAGAATATTGAAGTTGAGACGAGAAAAAGGATATGGTCTTTATTTCATATTGTTAATTATAGTGTTTGTCCTAATATCCTTTGCTAGAAGGGGTATTACTTATGGGAAGGAATGCTCGTATACAGAATATGAAAAGTTACTTGACAATGGTAAAATTAGTAATGCAACCCTTCTTCCAAATGAAGAAGTACCGACTGGTGTGCTAAATTTTGAGACGAGTGATGGAAATCGCTATTATGTAAATATAACTGATGTCAACACAGAATTTAATGTATTAAAAAAGGCAAATATTACCGTAACGGTTGGAGAAATCCAGAGAGAGAATATGTTCTTAACCGTTGTATTACCTATTTTAATTGGTATGGTTATTATTGCATTTATGGTGGTTATGCTTATGAATCAGGCGGTTCAAGCAGGTAATGGCGGAAACCGAATGATGAACTTTGGCAAGAGTAGAGCCCAAAGGGATGACGGGAAGAATCCCGTAACCTTTGATAAGGTTGCAGGACTTAGAGAAGAGAAGGAGGAGCTTCAAGAGATAGCAGACTTTCTTAAAAATCCTGGTAAATATATTGAGCTTGGTGCAAGAATCCCTAAGGGTGTATTATTAGTAGGCCCTCCTGGTACTGGTAAGACTTTACTTGCAAAGGCCGTTGCTGGTGAAGCGGGTGTACCATTCTTTAGTATTTCAGGTTCAGACTTTGTAGAAATGTTTGTCGGTGTTGGCGCATCAAGAGTTAGAGATTTATTTAATGAAGCTAAGAGAAATGCTCCTTGTATAATTTTTATCGATGAAATTGATGCAGTTGCCAGAAAGCGTGGAGCTGGAATGGGTGGCGGTCACGATGAAAGAGAGCAGACATTAAATCAGCTATTAGTTGAGATGGATGGATTTGGTGTCAATGAAGGAATTATTGTACTTGCTGCAACAAACCGTGTTGATATCCTAGACCCTGCGATTCTTCGTCCAGGTCGTTTTGACCGTAAGGTAGGCGTAGGTCGTCCAGATGTCAAAGGAAGAGAAGAAATCTTACATGTTCATGCAGACCCTAAGCCATTAGGCTCCGATGTCGATTTACATCAAGTTGCCGTTGCAACCTCAGGATTTTCAGGAGCAGATTTAGAGAATCTAATGAATG
This sequence comes from uncultured Lachnospiraceae bacterium, assembly GCA_902496125.1. Classification (GTDB taxonomy): domain Bacteria; phylum Bacillota; class Clostridia; order Lachnospirales; family Lachnospiraceae; genus TWA4. The sequence goes on along the minus strand of CABUZU010000068.1, from coordinate 2,858 downwards.
AAGCTGCAATATTAGCAGCAAGGGAACGCAGACATTTTATTACACAGTCTGATATCAATTGTTCTTTTATTAAAGTAGGAATTGGTACCGAAAAGAAGAGTCGTTTAGTATCAGAAAAAGAAAAGAAGATTACTGCTTACCATGAATCTGGTCATGCAATCTTATTCCATGTACTTCCAGATGTTGGACCTGTTCATACGGTATCGATTATTCCAACTGGTATGGGGGCAGCAGGCTATACGATGCCACAGCCAGATGAAGAAGAGATGTTTAATACAAAAAATCAGATGCTTCAAGAGATTATGGTAAGTCTTGGCGGTCGAATCGCAGAAGAATTAATCTTTGGCGATATTACAACGGGTGCTTCTCAAGATATTCGTCAAGCAACAAATCTTGCTAGAGATATGGTGATGAAATATGGAATGTCTGAAAAGATTGGTATGATTAACTATGACAGCGAGGATGAGGTATTCTTAGGCAAGGATTTTGGACATACTCGTGCTTATGGCGAAGGGGTTGCAACCGAAATTGATAAAGAAGTAAAACGAATCATTGATGAATGCTATGCAAAGGCAAAATCATTGATTGAAGAAAATCATCAAGTATTAGAAGACAGTGCGAAGCTTTTAATTGAGAAAGAAAAAATAAGTGGAGCAGAATTTGCAGCATTGTTTCCCAAAACAGATGCAGTAAGTCTTGAAAAATAGGTAAATAAAAGGGACTGTTGTTTTGACAACAGTTCTTTTTAGAAAAAAGGTAAGGTTAAGGGGATTTATGAGAGAGAAATTATTAAACAAAAGAGCTTTATTTTGTGATGAATCGAAGAGTTATCGAATTCCACAAGATCCAAAACCTGGAGATGAAGTCACACTTTGGTTTCGTACAGGCAAGGGTGAAGTCGATTGCGTTGAAGTGATTTTTACAAAAAAAGGAATATCAAAGGAATTTAAAAAATTAACTTACAAAGGCAGTGATAAATACTTTGACTATTATTACTGTAAGATGACAATCGGAAAAGAATGTATTCAGTACTACTTTAAGATTACGTCCGGTGAAGAAGTGGTTTTATACAGTAGAGTTGGTGTTTGCAGCGACCATCTTAGAGGATTGTTTGAGATTAATCCATTAATGTACGTTCCAGAATGGGCAAAAGGAACGATTTTTTATCAGATTTTCGTAGACCGTTTTTGCAATGGAACGGCTAAAAACTCTGTATTAGACAATGAATATCTGTATGTAGAAGGGATTCCAACGAAGCAGATTAAGGATTGGAATCAACCGATTGCCCAATTAGATGTAGGCAATTTCTATGGTGGAGATTTACAAGGAATCCTTAATAAATTAGACTATATAAAGTCATTAGGAGTAAAAACGCTTTATTTAAATCCAATTTTCGTATCTCCATCAAACCATAAATACGACGCACAAGATTATGACAATGTAGATCCTCATTATGGTGTAATTGTGGAAGATGAGGGGGATTTAGTAGATGTGGCAAGTAGAGATAATCGCAGCGCTACAAGATATATTAACCGTGTAACAAAGAAGGTAAACTTAGATGCGAGCAATCGTCTATTTATTCATTTAGTAGAAGAAATTCACAAACGTGGAATGAAGGTTATCTTAGATGGGGTATTTAATCACTGTGGTTCCTTCAATAAATGGATGGATAGGGAACGAATCTATGAAGGACAGGAAGGATATGAGCCAGGAGCTTATGTGTCTAAGGAAAGTCCTTACCATGACTTCTTTAAGTTTACACAGGATTCATGGCCTTATAATCGCAATTATGTCGGTTGGTGGGGACATGATACATTGCCAAAATTAAACTATGAAGAATCAGAAACACTTTGCAACTATATCTTTGATGTAGCAAAGAAATGGGTTTCTCCTCCATTTAATGTAGATGGATGGCGATTAGATGTCGCAGCAGACCTTGGACAAAGTGCCGAGTTTAACCATAAATTCTGGAAGAGATTTCGTAAGGAAGTAAGAAGTGTTAATCCAGAAGCCATTATTTTAGCTGAGCATTATGGAGATGCAAGACCTTGGTTAAAAGGGGATGAATGGGATACCGTTATGAATTATGATGCCTTTATGGAGCCTGTTTCATGGTTCTTAACCGGTATGGAAAAGCACAGTGATAAATATATCGATTCATTAAAAAATAATGGGGAGCAATTCTTTAATATGATGAAAGAAGGAATGAGTGCATTTCATTTTTCATCCCTACTTACTGCGATGAATGAGCTTTCAAACCATGACCACAGTAGATTTTTAACTAGAACGAATAGTCAAGTAGGACGATTAGTATCTAAGGGAACAGCAGCTGCAAGTGAAGGAATTAATAAAGGAATTTTCCGTTCAGCGGTTGTCATTCAGATGACTTGGCCGGGTGCTCCAACGATTTATTATGGAGATGAAGCCGGTGTATGTGGCTGGACAGACCCTGACAATCGAAGAACTTATCCATGGGGTCACGAAGACCTTGAGTTAATTGAATTTCATCGTTATATGACAGGAATCCATAATCGTATCAATGTATTAAAGACAGGTTCGATAAAGGAACTTACTTATGGAGATGGATTAATTGCCTATGCCCGTTTCGACGAAGAAGAGGCAGTGATTGTCGTTGTCAATAATTTAGATAAAAATAGAGAAGTAGAGCTTCCAGTATGGGAGGTTGGTGTTAGCGATAAATATACTGTCACCCGTGTGATGATTACAAGTAAAGAACGCTATAACAGTGGAAGAATTAATTGTGAAGTAAAAGATGGTAAGATGGTAGCAAAGCTTTATGGCTATAGCTCAGCAGTATATTATGCGACAAAGAAGAAATAGAAGAGGGCGGAGAGTAT
>CABUZU010000067.1 GCA_902496125.1 uncultured Lachnospiraceae bacterium | reverse complement strand
TGGGATTATAAACGAGTCTTCAAATCCCTGCAACCTTGCACATTCTCTTGGTGTAAGTCTTCTTACTCTTCCATTTTGCGTAACATAATTATCTTGGCATGCTCTGTGCATCTTCGCCATAGTTGCACATAATGGTCTTGCAATTTTCAAATCTATCTCTGATTTTGCCTTGTATCCACCTGTTCCATTCGACAATATTGTAGGTAGTATTCTGTCAGATAGAAAATACTTTTTATCAACCTGTTGCTCTAATAAATCCTGTAATGTTTTATTAAGTTCTATCTTTTCTGGAAATTTAAATTCTGCATTCTGATTATCGAAACATACTATATAGGTTCTATTTCTAGTCTGTGGTACTCCATAATTTGCCGAATTTAATACATCACAAAATACATTATACCCTAACACATCATGTAATACTCTATATATTTCTTTATACGTTTTTCCATTATTATGAGTGCGTAAAGAACGTACATTTTCAAGAATAATTGCCTTAGGTTTTTCTCCATGTCTTATTTTATCATCTATTATTTCTGCAATTCTAAAAAACAACGTTCCTCTTGTATCTTCAAATCCTCTCTGTTTTCCCATCATACTAAATGGCTGACAAGGAAAACCACCTATCAATACATCAAAATCCGGTATATTTTCTAACGGAATTTCATTAATATCCCCAAGAACTATATGTTCACCAAAATTAGCTTTATAGGTTTGTACCGCATATTTATCAAAATCATTTGCCCATATAATATCATAACCTGTATCTACAAAACCTTTATCAAGTCCTCCAAGACCACTGAAGAATGATACCACTCTCATTTATTCTTTCTCCTCAATCGTATTCTTTTTTATGTAATCTCTAATCCATAATCCTATTTCCACAGAAGCAGTTTTTCCTTCATTACGCAGCAATGTCATAAACCTATCTTTTACTGCTGGTTCAATTGATATTTCTATTTTCGCTGTTTTTATTCTTCCTGCTGGTCTTCCACAATTACTTTTCTTTTTATCTATCATTCTATTTTCCTCCATTTAATATACGTATTATATAGTGTTTTTATCAAGGTGTAAATAGATTTTTATTAAATATCTATATACAATTTCATTCTTGTTTGATATAATATACTTAAATTTATAGAAGGGAATTTTTTCATATGTATAACCAAATTATTAATGTATTAAATCAATTTTTAAATTATATACACATTCCTGGTACCCCACTTAATCCAGATGCTTTTCAAGGTGTATTTGTAAAGAAACTTTCTAATCAAAATATTATAAAAGATAAGAGAAGAATTAATGCCGGTGATACCGTTTCAAAGATCAATCAAACCCACATAGATATTACTGGACAGCAAGCAATGTTATTTTTCTTCGAAAACCTAAATAATGCCACAACCACAGCTCAAAACATTGATATTGATATATTTCATAATAATTTGAAATACCTTAATGAAATTGATCATGCAACAAGAAAAAATATTGCAAATGGAAATACCTGTTTTGTCCGTTCAACAACCGATTTACCTCAACACTTACCAGACGGGAATTTAGTTCTTCATAGTTCTGCCTATAAAAAATATGGACATACTGGTGACCAGGTACAAATTAACATTCCCGATCCTGAGGAATCATTCACAAAGCTCCAAAGGTATGCATTCCAAGATGATGCTCTTATTATGTTAAAATACGATTACTTACGATACATTGCTATACTTATTCCTTCTGAACTATGTAGTCAACTATATTGCATTACAAACACACATGGTAATCAAAATATAAATGTTTCAGTGCTAAATCCTTTGTATAATCCTACTTTAGCAAATAAAATTCAATATGAAATTATCTCAAATGATGTAATAAATGACGACAAAAATGCTACAACATTACAAGATACTCTTAACAATAATCCTTATGCTGGCACTGATATTGAAAAAATTGTAAAGACACGTATTTCACAAGGTTCTTTCCGAAGATTACTCCTCCTTAAACACCATCATTGTAATCTTTGTGATATTTCTACCACATCAGTATTACGTGCAAGTCACATTAAAGAATGGTCTGAATCTTCTAGAGAAGAACGTATAGATAGCAACAATGGTCTACTTTTATGTGCTAATCATGATACTTTATTTGATCGACATTTGATATCATTTGAACCTAATACTGGAAAAATATGTATTTCAGCATCGATTGATGCCGACCAAAGAAAAGCATTGAATCTTTCCGAGTCAATAATGCTCTATATGACTGATCGAATGAAAGAATATATGAAAATACATTATAAGAAATTTATAGACAAAGAAAATCAATAATTTTTATTGGCGAGATGAATTTATTATTCATCTCGCCAATATTTATTTTTTATGCCTCTAAGAGTTTTCTGCTGGTTGTCAGCCTCAGTATCCAGTTAAGATATCTAATGAAATGGAAAATTATCCTGCTCCATTTGCAGCCCAACTTTTAACGATGCTCTTACATCGAGAACATTTCTGCTCCTATTTATATTATACTCATTTTAATGAAAAAATCCACCAGAATTCTTAGTGTTTATACTTCCTCAAAATCTCTCTCAACTTCTTCTCATCAATCTGCTTTGCTAAATGTTCATTCATCCCAGCTTCCTTTGTCCTTTTCTTATCCTGTTCAAAGGCATTTGCGGTCATAGCGATAATTGCAACACTTTTGGCATCTGGTCTATTCTTATTCATTTATACATACTCCCTTCTAATATAGAGATTATATCAAACTTAAAAAAAGCCGGCAAGACATACTTGCCGACTTTTACATATCATTAGATCATCCAGAAATTATCAGTACATACAATCTTTCTATAAACCTCAAACTGGAACCATTTATTATGGAAATCTGAGTGATTATTCTTATCTGCTAGAGCAAATTCTTGTAAGAATTTCTCTAAATCTTTTTTATGTTTAATTGTTAATGCAAAACCTCTTTCATCTAAAACAGGTAATCCAATAAATTGATAGTCGCTTAATTTTACGATATCTGCAATCTGACCATCTCGAATTAAAATTGCACCATCATTTTCTACAGAAATAATATCAAAATAATCTGGATACTTGAAGCTTTCTCCTTCTAATGGAACCTTATCTCCTACATGATAGGTATGAGTCGCAGAATCTTTCTTTGTCATAATTGCATTTTCTAAGTCAAAGTAAAATTCTTCAAAAATATATCCGCCTACTTTGATATCATCTTTTTCAAAGTATGGTTTTTCTTCTGAGGTATCTACGGTTTCAACTACTCCACAAGCACTTGTCATATGACTTACACGGTCTATTAAGATTAATTCACCAAGTGTTTTATGATGTGCAAATGTATCTAACACAATCTTTTCTGTTAATTCAACTTGGCATAGTGCAATCTCGTTTTTCTCAATTGTACTTGCTTCAATATGTTCTCCTGTATTGACATCAATTTTATATAAAATTTTCTTAATAAAACCTAGGATTCTCTTAGTTCCACATTTTACTAAATATTCTTTACCAACAGTTAATTCTTCATCATCCATCCATAAAAAGGTTGCTTGGAAACTTTTTGCCACTGGAAGTTTTTCATCATCTGTTAATACACAGCCACGACTTACATCTACTTCCTTATCAAGCTGAATTGTAACAGCCTGTCCAGTAACAGCTTCTTTCTTTTTATCACTACCAACTAAAATCTTCTTTACCGAAGCAATTTCTCTACTTGGTAATGTGATAATGCTTTGACCTTCTTTGATGCTGCCACTTTCTACCTGACCTTGGAATCCTCTAAATTCATGGTTTGGACGGCACACACGTTGAATTGGCATATAGAAACTCTTTTCTTCTTTTTCTTCTACATCCACATCTTCTAAGTATTCTAATAGAGCTTCTCCATCATACCAAGGAGTATGTTCTGATTTTTTCGTTACATTATCTCCTTCTGTTGCACTTACAGGAATAACCTTAATATTAGCAAGTTGTAATTCCTTTGCTAACTCTTCAATTTCATTCTTAATTTCATTAAATCGTGCTTCTCTGTAATCAACTAAGTCCATTTTATTGATGGCAAATACAAAGTGTTTAATTCCCATAAGAGCACAAATACGGCTATGTCTTCTAGTCTGTACCAATACTCCCTGTTTTGCATCGACTAAAATAATTGCAAGCTGTGCAAATGATGCACCTACTGCCATATTTCTTGTATATTCTTCATGACCTGGAGTATCTGCAACAATGAAGCTTCTTTTATCTGTTGTAAAATATCGATAAGCAACGTCAATTGTAATGCCTTGTTCTCTTTCTGCCATAAGTCCATCTAAAAGTAAAGAATAGTCAATCTTTCCTCCTCTAGAACCTACCTTACTATCAAGTACTAATGCCTTTTCTTGGTCTGCATATAATAATTTTGAATCATAAAGAATGTGTCCAATCAATGTTGATTTTCCATCATCCACACTTCCGCATGTAATAAATTTTAATAATCCACTCATTAGAAATATCCCTCTCTCTTTCTTTTTTCCATACTAGCTGCTCCACCGTCTTTATCGATTACACGACTTGTACGTTCAGATTCTACAGAACTTAATGTCTCTTCAATGATTTCATCTAATGTCGTTGCATTTGATAAGATTCCTCCAGTAAGAGGATAACATCCTAACGTTCTAAAACGAACCTTTTTCATTTCTACCTTTTCACCTGGATTTAATCTCATACGGTCATCGTCTACCATAATGATGTTTCCATCTCTTTCTACAACGGGTCTTTCTGCTGCAAAATAAAGTGGTACGATTGGAATATTTTCCTGTTTAATATACTGCCAAATATCTTTTTCTGTCCAGTTTGAAATTGGGAATACACGAATACTTTCCCCTTTATTAATTTCTGTATTGTAAAGCTTCCACATTTCTGGACGTTGATTCTTAGGGTCCCATGCATGAGCTTCATTTCTAAAGGAGAAAATTCTCTCTTTTGCACGGCTCTTTTCTTCATCACGTCTACCACCACCAAACGCTGCAGTAAATCCATATTTATTTAATGCTTGCTTTAATGCTTGAGTTTTCATTACATCGGTATAAGTTGAGCCATAGTCAAAAGGATTAATACCCTTTTTCACTCCATCTTCATTAATATATTCAATCATTTCGATGCCAAGTTCTTTGGCAGTTTTATCACGAAACTCAATCATTTCTTTAAACTTCCATGTTGTATTTACATGTAAGAAAGGAAAAGGTGGCTTCTCCGGATAAAATGCTTTCATTGCTAAGTGAAGCATAACGGAACTATCTTTTCCAATTGAATATAACATTACTGGGTTTTCACATTCTGCTGCTACTTCACGAATAATATAGATTGCTTCTGCTTCTAATTCATCTAAATGTGATAATCTACTCATATCATTCTCCTACTCTTTCTGGCTTTTTAATATTGGTTGGAATCTTTTTGATTGATGTCAATTACAATCTGGGTTCCATCTATCTTTTTTACTTTCCACTGAAGTATATTTTCTTTCTTTTCGACATTTAATACGCTTCCCATACCTCCAATGTCTGCTCCTAAATAAAAATCAATTGCACCTTTTGTACATTCCTTCACACAAGATACACAGCCCCAACAATTTTTAGGATACTTCATCACTGCTTTTTTATTTTCGATTGTAATTAATGTTCCGGGACATACTTCACAACACTTCTTACAACCAACACATTTCTCTTGATTAATTCGTATGCTCATAAGCATCCTCCTTTACAAGTTCTCTAAGATAGGTTTTTATTTTTCCATTCTCCATTTTGGAATTAACATATTTAAAATACGCTTCATCCGTATTTGGATAATCTAGATTTTCGTTAAAGGAATGCCATCTTGTTTCCTTTCTACTCTTTAAATGAGCAATCAATGCTTTACATACCAATAAACGCTCTTTTAATTCATAAGCAAATAGTAGTTCATGCATATCCTGTGCCCCGATTTGATTTGTTAATTCTAAAATCTTATCAATTTTCTCATCTGCAAGACTTAACTGCTTTTCATTGTATTGATAGTGAGTGGAAATTCCACCTGCATATTCATCCATTACCTTTTGCATTCCCTCTTCTAAATCATCAATAGAAAAGAGGGTATTTTTTGCATTTCGAATTTTTTCATACTGTTCTAAGATTTCATCAATCTGGCTTTCAATCTGTGGTACTTGCTCTTCTTCCTTCTTCCATTTATGTAAAATGGACTGTGCTGCAATCTCACCTTCTGCTAATGCTCCAGTTACATATTTTTGTGGACATCCTCCTGCAACATCGCCTGCGGCATAAAGATCATGTATTGTTGTCTCTCGATTCGTATCAATCCAATATCCACTTGCGGTATGTCCACCTACGATATAAGGTTCCGTACCTTCAATTTCTACATCTTGTTCACTTGGCATCTTACCACTTTCAATCCATTTTAATGTTTGACTTGGAGCCATATTTAAATAAGCTTTTAATAAATCCATATCTTGTTCTTTTTTAATACTAGTAGTCTTTAAATAACAAGGACCATTTCCAAGCTGATTTTCCTTTACCGTTCCATATACTCGCTCACTCGTTGTTAATCCATATTTATCTTCATAGATAAAACCTCTTGAATTAACCTGCTTTGCACGAACTCCTTGTGCAATCGTTCCAGTTGGAGCAATGGTATCCTTACATCTTAAAGCAATAAATCTCATTTCAAAAGAAGTCATCTCTGCTCCTGCTTTGATTCCCATTGCATATCCTGCACCTGTATTAAATGGTGGATACCACATTTTATGTCTCGAAAATCCTGGATTATTTGGTCGATACAATCCTGATGCACCACCAGTTGAAAGGATTACTGCATCTGCTAAAATTACATAAGCTTTTTCTTCTACAATGGAAAAACCTACTGCTCCGTAAACTTTATTGTCTTTTACCAGTAAATCTGTGATATTTACATAATTTAATACCTCAATTGTTTCTTCTTTTGAAACCGCATCTGCTAAAATTGGCTTAAAGTTTTCACCATTGATTTTAATATTTCGATTTCCTCTAGCAACACAATCACCATTTTCGTCTTTTAGAATAACAAGACCTAACTGCTCCATTTTAGCGGTTACCTCGTTAAACCTTCTAGCAGCGGAAAGAAGTAAATCCCTTCTTACAATTCCTGCTGCATCCTTTGTTGCATAATCAACATAATCTTCTGGCTTTCTTCCTTTTACAATATAGGCATTAATTGCATTGACACCAGCTGCAAGACAACCACTTCTTTTAATATTCGCCTTTTCTGCAATCAGTACATTAAGCCCTGATTCCTTTGCTAATGTAAGTGCTCCGTAGCACCCTGCGGTTCCGCCTCCTATAATTAAGACATCTGTTTTTATTTTTTGAACTTGTAATTTTTCTTTCATATTGTGTACCTTTATCCTCTTAAATGACAAGTGATTCTTCTCTGATTGAACTATTTTCTACTAAGAATACTTCATTATCCTTGATAACTAAAACTTTATAGACAAATACATCTACCTTTTCACCCTTTGAAATGCTTGCTTCTTCTAAACTTCTTTTAGCTGTTAAAACAATATCATCATCTACACGAATTTTTAATTCAATATTTGCACCTCTAAAGGATACATCTACTACGGTTCCTTCCATTGCAGAACTCTTATACATCTGCACTTCATTTTTCTTTGTTACCTTTACAAATTCGGGTCGAATAATACCTTTTGTAGCTCCTGGTATTTCATCAAAATAATGCAGTTTTCGATAATCCACAATTACAGTTTTTCCAAAGAAAGAAGCGGTAAATGCTGTCTTAGGATTTTGATAAACCTCAAGTGGTGTACCCTTTTGTTCAATCCTTCCTCGATTGGTAATAATAATCTCATCAGCTACTTCAATTGCCTCATCTTGGTCATGTGTTACAAAGATACTTGTAATTTCAAACCTTTCAATCATTTCCTTTAACCAACTTCTAAGCTCTTGCTTAATTTTTGCATCAATTGCTGCAAAGGGTTCATCTAGCAATAAAAGCTTTGGATTTGGTGCAAGTGCTCTAGCAAATGCAACTCTTTGTCTTTGTCCACCTGAAAGTTGATTGGGATAACGTTTTTCAAGGCCCTTTAATCCAACTAATGAAATAAGCTCTGACACTCTTTCTTTAATTTTTTTATTATCTACTTTTTGAACTCTTAGTCCAAATGCAATATTATCGTACACCGTCATATATCGAAACAATGCATAGTTTTGAAATACAAAACCAATACCTCTCGCACTCGGTGTAACATCATTTACTACATTTCCATTGATAATAATCTGTCCACTGTCTGGTTGCTCTAATCCTGCTATCATACGAAGAATTGTCGTCTTGCCACTTCCACTTGGTCCTAACAGTCCGATTAATTTTCCTTTTTCTATTCCAAAATTTACATTATCTGACGCCTTATAATTGCCAAACGTCTTATTAATATTTTTTAATTCAACATACATTAGTTACCCCTCCTTTTTTCCTTTGTATTCCACTACGCTTCGAATAATCAATAAGGTAATTGCCATAATTACAAGAATTGATGAAGCTGCAAAAGCGGATACATAATTAAATTCGTTAAATAGGATTTCTACATGAAGAGGTAGTGTATTCGTTCTTCCTCGTAAATGTCCTGATAAGACAGATACTGCTCCAAATTCTCCCATCGCTCTTGCACTGCAAAGTACAACACCATATAAAAAAGCCCATTTTATATGTGGAAAGGTAACTTTCCAAAAAATAGTCATTCCCTTCGCTCCCATAAGAGCAGCAGCTTCTTCCTCATCGGTTCCAATACTTTCTAATACAGGAATCAACTCCCTTGAGACAAAAGGAAATGTAACAAATATCGTTGCAAGTATAATTCCTGGAACTGCAAATACAATTTTTATTCCTAACTGCTGTAAAATAGGATATAGAATACTTTGCTTTCCAAAGACTAAAATATAAATAAAACCTGCAATAATTGGAGAAACCGTTACCGGAACATCAATCAATGTCATCAGTAACTTCTTTCCTCTATATTGAAATCTGGTCAATGCCCATGCTGCACATAATCCAAAGATTGTATTACATACAACTGCAATTGCCGTTGCCTTTAACGTTAACATTACTGCTCGAACGGTATATTTATCCGTAACTGCGTTAATGTAATAATCCCATCCTTTTTTCAAGGACTCTGTTACTACAACTAGGAGAGGTAGTACCAGCATAATACCAAGAAAACAAACACTAATTGCAATTAACACAATTTTTACGATTTGTTGTTTTCTTTCTTGTTCTTTCGTTTTCATACAACTCTCCTCTCATTTATTTCGAAATACGAACTTGTACAGCATTTACTGCAAATAAGATAAAAAACGATACAAATAACATTACAAGTGCAATCGCCGTTGCACTAGTATAGTCAAATTCTTGTAGCTTTGACATAATAATTAATGGAGTAATTTCTGTATAATAAGGTTTATTTCCTGCTATAAAAACAACACTTCCATATTCTCCAAGGCATCTTCCAAATGCTAATCCAGTTCCAGCTAAAAGTGCTGGGATTAATTCTGGAAAAGTTACTTTCCAAAAGATTGTAAATGGCTTTGCTCCAAGCACCATTGCTGCCTCTTCACAAGAATCATCTAATTTTTCTAATACTGGCTGTATGCTACGCACAACAAATGGTATTCCAACGAAAATTAATGCAATTGTAATTCCAAGTCTGGTATAAGCAATTTTAATACCAAATTGTGCAAAAAACTTTCCAACCAATCCAGTATCTGAGGTTAATGAAGTAAGGGCAATACCCGCTACTGCGGTTGGAAGTGCAAATGGCAGCTCAATCATACCATCCATAATTCTCTTACCCGGAAAATCATATCGAACAAGCACCCAAGCTAAAACCACACCCATTATCGCATTTATAATCGAAGCAACTAATGCAGTCACTGCACTGACGTAAAAACTTGATAACACTCTCGGTCTTGTAATCACTTCTATAAATTCTTTTATTCCAAGCTTAGAGGAATATACTGCCAAAGACACAATTGGAATTAATACAATGACACTAAGCATGGCAATTGTTACTCCCATCGTTATTCCAAACCCAGGAATCACTTGCTTTCTTTTCTTTTTCACTTTATATTCCTCACTTTCCCTTTATTTTTCATAAATCTGGTCGAATATTCCACCATCACCAAAATGCTTTTGTTGAACGTTATTCCAACCACCGAAATCATCAATTGTAGCTAAATCAATATTTAGTTCAAATACATCTTGATACTCTTTTAAAATCTTCTGATTGGTCGGACGATAATAATGATTTGCTGCAATCCTTTGTGCCTCATCCGAATATAAATAACTTAAATATTCCGTTGCTACCTCTCTTGTATCTCTATCATCTACTACCGAATCTACAACGGCAACCGACGGTTGAGCTAAAATACTAATACTTGGAGTCACAATCTCATAATCATCGGGATAATCCTTTGCGGATAAATACGCTTCATTCTCCCATGCAACCAAAACATCACCTTGTCCATTTTCTACAAAAGAAGTTGTGGATCCTCTTGCACCGGAATCTAATACCAATACATTCTGATATAACTTTTTTATAAATTCTTTTATCTTCGTTTCATCACCACTATAGGCTTTATTTGCATAAGCCCAAGCTGCTAAATAATTCCATCTAGCACCACCTGAAGTCTTA
>CABUZU010000066.1 GCA_902496125.1 uncultured Lachnospiraceae bacterium | reverse complement strand
CCCTTCTTTACCTGATCGTTTAACAGAGCCAGTGCTGCTGTTGTTCCCGGTGCACCTACACGTTCAAGCCCCATTTCCTGAAGGATCTCAGCAACACTGTCGCCCACGGCCGGTGTCGGAGCAAGAGAAAGGTCAATAATACCGAATGGTACATTCAGGCGTCTGGATGCTTCCTGAGCAACCAGCTGGCCGACACGTGTTACCTTGAAAGCTGTCTTCTTGATGGTCTCACAAAGAACGCCGAAGTCCTGCCCTCTCACTTCTTCAATGGCACGTTTAACAACCCCCGGTCCACTGACACCTACATTGATGACAACATCCCCTTCCGTAACGCCATGGAAAGCACCTGCCATAAATGGATTATCGTCAGGAGCATTACAAAAGATTACTAATTTTGCACAACCAAGAGAGCCTTGGTCAGCAGTTGCCAATGCAGTTTCTTTTACAATTTCACCCATAAGCTTTACCGCATCCATGTTAAGGCCAGTCTTAGTAGAGCCTACATTAATGGAACTACAAACTCTTTCTGTACATGCAAGAGCCTGTGGAATGGAAAGAATTAAATTCTTCTCAGCTGGTGTCATTCCCTTAGATACTAATGCAGAATATCCACCTAAGAAGTTTACTCCTACCTTCTTTGCTGCACGGTCTAATGTCTTTGCAATTGATACAAAGTCATTAGGAGTCTTACAAGCAGCTGCACCAATTAATGCAATCGGTGTAACAGAAATTCTCTTATTAACAATCGGAATACCATATTCTAGGCCAATTTCTTCTCCAGTCTTTACTAAATCTTTGGCATAACGAGTGATTTTATCATAAATTTTGTTATTTAAAACCTCTAAATCAGAATCAATACAATCTAATAAACTAATACCCATTGTAATGGTTCTAACATCGAGTTTTTCATTTTCAATCATCTGATTGGTTTCATTCACTTCAAATATATTAATCATATCAAAACTCCTTAGATTCTATGCATTTTAGTAAAGATTTCTTCACGTTGACAACGGATATGAACACCAATTTCCATTCCTAACTTTTCTAAGTCTTGAACCATATCGCCAAAAGCAACGGTTGCCTTCTTCGTATCAACAATCATCATCATATTGAAGTAATCTTGTACAATTGTTTGAGAAATATCTTCAATATTAATACGATGATCCGCTAAATATGTACATACTTTAGCGATAATTCCTACAGTGTCCTTGCCTAAAACGGTTATAATTGTCTTACTCATAATCCATTTCTCTCCTTATTTCAGTTTAGAATACGTTATCACACTTCTATAGCATTTGTCAATAATGATTTTATAAATAAACCAAACTAGATGGAGAATTTCTCTTTGCAACCTCAATTTGAAAATCATTTCCTTTATAGGGACAAAATCCTGTATCAATTTCTAATCGAACACTTGTATTTGCTAATTCTTCTAAATTATTATGCATTGATAAATGTCCTAAAAAAATATGTTTCATATTGTCATGTAACAGATAATTTAAAAATTGTCCGCAGCTTTCATTTGACAGATGACCTTTCTCTCCTAATATTCTTCTTTTTAGATAATAAGGATAGGGACCGGTCTCTAGCATACGAATATCGTGATTAGACTCTAATAAAAGACCATCTAAATGCTGCAAATGGTGAATTAAATTTTCATCATATTCCCCTAAATCAGTTACCACTGCTACACTTGATTTCTCATCCTCTACTCGATAACACAGTGGATGTACTGCATCATGCGAGGTCTCTAATGCCTTTATTTTTAAATCTCCAATCGACAAATCGTTGCTGATATCAATAGGTACAAAACAATCAAGGGGGATCTTACCAAGGGAAGCCGTCTTTTTTATTTCCTCTATTGTTTCATAAGCAGAATAAACAGGAACTGGATATTTTCTTAGAAAAACACCAAGTCCACTAATATGGTCTAAATGCTCATGTGTAATTAAAATTGCAGAAACCTCTTTTCCACTAAGTTCAACTTTTTTTAGACCCTCTTCTACTCTTTTTTTAGAAATTCCTGTATCAATTAAAAGATGAGTAGAATCCGAACCTACATAAATGCAATTGCCACTGCTGCCACTGGCAATACTCATAAACCTCATGAAGTAATTTCTCCCTTCATGATACGTGCAATTTCTTTTCTTGTATCTTCAATTGTACCACTATTATCTACTACCTGTTCACAGTTTTTAAGAAACTGTGCATGACTTAACTGGTTTTGAATCATACTATAGGATTTAACTTCGGAATATCCTCTCTTTTCGTATAAACGTTTTACTCTTTCCTGTGTAGATACATAGACGTACCAAAATTCATCACAAATATCACGAAATCCTGCTTCAATTAATAAAGCAGCTTCTACAATAATAAGCTCATGAGAAGACTCTTGTATCATCTTTTGTATCTTTGCCTTTACTGCTGGATGAACAATATGATTCATCGTTTCTTGATTTTCTTTGTTTTTAAAGATTAAATCTGCAACTGCTTTTTTATTAAACTTTTTATCTTCTCCTACAATTTCATCACCAAAGGTATCGATGATTTCCTTATAACAAGCCTGTCCTGGCTCCATTAATAAATGTGCCATTTCATCCGCTTCTATAATTTGTGCATGATAATCTTTTTCTAAAATTTCTAAGACTGTGGACTTTCCTGCTCCAACTCCACCTGTAATTCCTATTACTTTAGCCATAATATAACCTCTATTCTAATGTGCTTCTAGCCAATTGAAACCAGAATGCATATCTATTTCTAAGCTTACAGATAATTTTGCTGCTTGCTTCATCTCTTGTTCTAAAATTTCTCGTACTGCCTCTTCTTCATCTTTTGGTGCTTCAATCAATAATTCATCGTGAACCTGTAATAAAAGCCTTGCCTTATAGCCTTCGTTATGAAGTCTCTTATCGACACGAACCATCGCAATCTTAATAATATCTGCTGCTGTTCCTTGAATTGGCGCATTCATTGCAATTCGTTCACCAAATTGACGTTGCATAAAGTTACTAGATTTCAGTTCTGGTACTGGACGGATTCTGTTAAACATTGTTTTCGTAACTCCAGTGTCTTTTGCTGTCTGTACCAAAGAATCCTGAAAAGCCTTAATAGACGGATAAGTCTCAAAATACTGTTCGATGTATTTTGTAGCTTCTTTTCTTGAAATACTTAAATCCTCACTTAGTCCAAATGCACTGATTCCATAAACAATTCCAAAGTTTACTGCCTTTGCATTGCGACGAAGCTGTGGTGTTACTTCCTCTAATGGTACATGAAATACCTCAGATGCTGTAATCGCATGAATATCTTCTGCTTTATTATAAGCATCAATTAGACGCTTATCATTTGACATATGAGCAAGTACTCGAAGCTCAATTTGGGAATAGTCCGCATCAATTAAAATTTTACCATCTTCTGGTACAAAGACCTTTCGAATCTGTCTTCCAATTTCCATACGAATCGGAATATTTTGAAGATTTGGCTCTGTACTACTAATACGACCAGTTGCAGTAATCGTTTGATTAAACTTACCATGAATACGCCCATCTTTTTCATTAATAAATCCTGCTAATCCATCCGCATAAGTTGATTTTAATTTGGTAAGCTGTCGATATTCTAAAATTTTACTAATTACTGGATGTTTGTCTTTTAATTTTTCAAGTACATCGGCAGCAGTCGAATATCCAGTCTTTGTCTTCTTCTTATATGGAAGTTCTAGCTTCTCAAATAAAATAACACCAAGTTGCTTTGGAGAATTAATATTAAAGCTTTCCCCACAAAGCTCATAAATTTCTTTTTCTAAAACTTCAATTTTAGAAGCAAGTTGTTTCCCATAATGAGCTAAGCTATCACGGTCAACTCGTATTCCTTCTTTTTCCATATGATAAAGTGTTAAAGCTAGTGGCATTTCTACTTCTTTATAAAGAGACTCCATCTCTTTATTACGTACATTTTCTAATAACGTATCAGAAGCTTTATACGCAACCCAACTTAAATATCCGCAGTAAGTTAAGAAAAGCTCTCGTTCCTCTACCAAAGCCTTTTCTAATGACATCTTCTTTAATAAGTCTTGTCTTGACGGAACTAACAAATTTAAATAATCTCTAGCAATATCGTCATAAGCATAGGTATCCTTTAATGGATTGATTAAATAAGCTGCAATTGCTAAATCATCTACTTTCGCATCATCTGGATTTACTTCATATCCTGATTGATAAAATGCACGAAGTTGTTCCTTCCAATCTATGGTCACATAAGAAGGATATTTTTTTAATATTTCTTCTATCTGTGTCCTCTCTTCTATATAATAAGTGGTTTCACTACTATCCGTTAAAGAAATTCCTAATATTTTTTCATTCTCATGAACAGCTATTATTGCCATCTTTCCATTATCTATAATAGAATTGACATCCTCTTTTACATGAAGTTCAAAATTTTGACTTGAAGCTTCTGCCCTTACTTCAAAACGAGTCAATAATTTTTTAAATTCTAGCTCTTTTAAAAGTTCATAGGCTTTTTTCGTATACAAATCACCTAATTTTGCTGCTTCTAATGAGAAATCTAACTCACAATCTGTCTTTATTGTTGCAAGAACCTTACTCATCTTAGCCATATCATAATGTTCACTAAGAGAATTTTTTGCTCTTGTTGGTTTGATTTCTTCGACATGAGCAAATGCATTTTCAATTGAATGATAAGCGATAATTAGCTTAGCAGCAGTCTTTTCCCCAATTCCTGGCACACCTGGGATATTATCTGAAGTATCACCCATTAATGCCTTCATATCAATAAATTCTATAGGAGTCACTCCTAAGGCTTCTACGACATCTTTTGCAAAATAGTTTTCAATCGTAGTCACTCCTCTTTTTGTTTTCGGAATACGAATACAAATTTTCTCACTTGCTAATTGAAGTAAATCTCTATCACCTGAAACTAATGAAACATCTAATCCCTGTGATTCACTGTATTTAGCAATCGTTCCTAAGATATCGTCTGCTTCATATCCTGGCTTTTCAAAAATCGGAATCTCCATTGCCTTTAAGACATCTTTTAATACAGGAACTTGTTCGTGAAGCTCTTGTGGCATTCCCTTTCTGGTTCCCTTATATTCCTTATACATCTCATGTCGAAATGTTGGTGCTTTTACATCAAATGCCACAGCTAAATAATCTGGACATTCCTCTTCTAAGATTTTAAACATAATATTTAAAAATCCATACACTCCATTGGTATGAAGTCCCTTAGAATTTGTAAGCTCTGGAACTCCATAAAAAGCTCGATTTAATATACTATGTCCATCAATTAAAACAATTTTTTTACTCAATTTTCCCTCCATCTATTTTAAGAATCCTTCCACTGTCCATTGGTATAGTTGTAAAAAACCAGTGAAAAGAACACACCAAAAAACAATTGTCGTCAAAATGTATTTTACCTTTTCCCAAATTTTCCAATAAAATACCTTCTGCTCAGCTTCTAAAAGAATATCGTCTAATGCATCTTCTACATTAAAATTTGTAGACTCATCTTCATTGGCATATAAAACTAAATTCAATGAATAATCTAATTCTAATTCCTCTCTACAGTCTTTACACTCTCTTATATGGTCTAAGAATTCTTCCATATTCCATACAGGCAGGCGATTTTGAATAAAAGGGCCTGCCACCGCGCAAGCTTCTCTACATGTCATTGTTACTTCCTCCTGTCTTTTCATCTTTGGATAGTATACAATAAGAAATTTGTATTTTCAATAGCTTATAAGTTTTTTCAAAAAGTACTTGCAAGTTTTTCTAATTTATGATATTATATTGAACGTTGCTAAAAGCAACCGTCACAAGCCGATGTGGCGGAATTGGCAGACGCACTTGACTCAAAATCAAGCGGGTAACACCGTGCCGGTTCGAGTCCGGCCATCGGCAGTAAAAAGGAGTTCATGAAAATGAACTCCTTTTTTTAACCTTCACCATTAATTCTTGCAGCTAATTCTTCTAGATACATCCAACGGTTCATCTTTTCTTCTAACAGTTGGTCTACCTTTTCTTTTTCTTCCATATATTCTTTTAATTTTGAATAATTCGTTGCATTTTTCTTAATGTCCTCTTCTAATTCCTCTTGACGGCTCTCAAGCTTTGCAATTTCTTCTTCAATTGTTTCATACTCTTTTTGCTCTTTATAAGAAAAACGAAGCTTTTGTTGATGTGCATTACGAGGTGCTGCCTTTTTCTCTTTTACAACTTCTGGCTTTTCTTCTACTTTAAGCTGTGGTTTTTTACGCTGTAAATAATCAGTATAGCCACCCTCATACTGTGTAATCTTTCCATTTCCTTCAAACGCAAAAATTCGTCTTACAATACGGTCAAGAAAATATCTATCATGCGATACGGTAATGACAATGCCATCAAACGTATCTAGATAATCTTCTAAAATGGTAAGCGTTTTAATATCTAAATCATTTGTCGGCTCATCTAGTATCAATACATTTGGAGCTTCCATTAGAACGCGAAGTAAATAAAGCCTTCTCTTTTCTCCACCAGAAAGCTTTTCAATCTTTGTATAGTGAACAAATCTTGGAAATAAAAATCGTTCAAGCATTTGAGACGCAGTAATACTGCCATCCTTTGTACGAATCACTTCCGCACCCTCTCTGACATATTCAATCATCTTCATGCTATCATCCATATATTCATTTTCTTGTGAAAAATATCCGATTTTAATAGTTTGTCCAATAGTAATATCTCCACTATCCGGTTTTACAATTCCCATAATCATCTTCATCAGAGTAGATTTTCCACTGCCATTTGGTCCAATAAATCCTACCCTATCATTTCTAAGAAAAATATACGAAAAATCCTCTATTAGCTTTTTATCGCCGTAAGATTTACTAATTCCATTTAATTCAATGGTCGTTCTACCCATCCTAGAAGATACTGAAGACATCTCTACACTTTCATCCATCTCTGGTGCTTTCATATCACGAAGCTGTTCATAGCGTTGAATATGAGCCTTTTGTTTCGTAGACCTTGCCTTTGCTCCACGCATCATCCAAGCAATCTCGGTACGTAAAATACTTTGACGTTTTCTTTCGGTAGCCTGTGCAATTTCTTCTCGTTCTTGTTTTAATTGTAAATATCCTAAATACCCTGCATTATAAGAATATAATTTTCCCTTATCAATTTCTACAATTCGATTGGTTACACTATCTAAAAAATACCTGTCATGCGTAACCATAACAAGTGCTCCTTTAAAATCAATCAAATATTGTTCTAGCCATTCAGACATCTCACTATCTAAGTGGTTTGTCGGTTCATCTAAGATTAATAAATCGGCTCCAGATAATAAAACGCCAACTAAAGCAAGTCTCTTTCTTTGCCCTCCACTTAATTGTTCTACTGGTTGTGTAAAATCTAAGATGCTTAGTTTTGTCAACATGCTTTTTGCATCCGCCTCAACGGAAAACCTCGTATACTCATCCATCTCATCTTGATAGGACATTACCGCTTCTAAAACCGTTGTATTTTCTTTAAAGATTGGATTTTGTGGAAGGTATCTCATCTTTAAATTTCTTGCTTTTGTAAACTTCCCCTCATCTGGTTCTTCCACACCTGCAATAATTTTAAGTAATGTCGATTTACCAGTTCCATTAATTCCGATAATTCCAACCTTTTCCTCTTCATTCACTGAAAAATCTACACAATCAAATAGGGTCTTTTCAGTATAATTTTTTGTCATTTTTTCAATTGTCAATAAATTCATAACTATCCCTTTGATTCTTTTGAATTTCTATTAGTGCCTTACTATAATCAATGCAACAATTTATCTGACTTGCAAGTTCATTTGCCTCTATATTTGGATTTTCTCCTAGATAAATACAGGCTTTATAAAACACAGGTAAACTCTCTTTTATCTGATTATAGACACTTATCATTTTCTCATCTTCATTAAATTCTCTATTAGGATTTTGTAAAAAATCTCTACAAACACAATCTACAACCTCTTCCATTTCTAAAAATGGAGAAGCTGCAAATTTACTAAAAAATGGTATTCTCATTCGTCTTTTTTAATTTCACTAATATCCTTTAAGATTTTTTCTAATTTCGCAAACCCTACTTGAATATCGTGAATATCCTCCTCTGAGATTTGTTTAAAATAATCTCCATATTTTGCTTGAAGTTCAAGCTTAATACGTTCCACCATTTCACAACCTAAAGGCTCTAATTTCAATGTTACAATTCGCTCATCTTTTAAATCCCTATGTCTTTTTAAATATCCTTGTTTTTCCATTTTTTTACATAAGGTTGAAGTATTCGTCTTAGCAAGCCCCACAAGCTTGCTAAGTTGACCAACACTTAAAGATGAATGATATAATTCGCATAATATTCGATATTGAAGCAAATTAAGTCCATAAGCTTCTACGATTGGTTTAAAATCCATATCCAGATATTCTCCAATCATTCGCCTAAAATCCCACACTCTATTTTTAAAATATAACGTTTCCATGGTTGCCTCGTATAATTATTTTCTGTCATCCCATGCAATATAGTCTCGTCTTGGCATTACATTCTTATAAGCAGGACGGATAATCTTTCCATCATTTACTAATTCTTCAATACGATGTGCACTCCATCCTGAGATTCTTGCAATTGCAAAGATTGGAGTAAATAATTCCATTGGAAGTCCAAGCATTTGATATACAAATCCACTATAGAAATCGACATTTGCACTAACACCCTTATAAATACGGCGTTTCTCTGCAATCAACTGTGCTGATAATCTTTCAACTCGATCAAATAATGCGAAACGGTCTTGCATACCTTTTTCAACGGAAAGCTTTTCAACAAACGATTTAAAGACTCTTGCTCTAGGGTCCGAAATCGAATATACCGCATGTCCCATTCCATAGATTAATCCCTTTTGGTCAAACGCACGTTTTTCAAGCAATGCATTTAAATAATCCTTAAGAGCTGCTTCATCTTCCCAATCTGTTACATGTGCTTCTAAATCCTCAAACATCTTCGTTACTTTTAAGTTTGCTCCGCCATGTCGAGGTCCTTTTAAAGAACCTAAGGATGCAACAGTTGAAGAATACGTATCCGTACCAGAAGAAGTTACTACATGGGTTGTAAAGGTAGAGTTATTACCACCACCGTGTTCGGCATGTAAAACTAATGCAATATCTAAAATCTTAGCTTCAAGAGGTGAAAATTCTCCATCTGGACGAAGTAACCATAAAATATTCTCAGCAGTTGAATAATCTTCTCTTGGCTGTTTAATAATCAAACTCTTATTTAAATGATAATGGCGATAAGCCTGATAACTATAAACAGCTAACAAAGGAAATCTAGCAATCATCTGTAAAGACTGTCTTAATACATTTGGAATTGTTACATCATCTGGATTGTCATCATAAGAATATAACATCAAGACGCTTCTTGCTAACCCATTCATTAAATCTTTACTTGGTGCTTTCATAATAACATCTCTTGTAAATTTATTAGGAAGCGAGCGATAAGAAGATAAGATATTCATAAATTGATTCATCTGTTCCTTATTTGGAAGTTCACCAAATAATAATAGATAAGTGATTTCTTCATAGCCTCTTGATACATCCTTTGGAAATCCTTGAACAATTTTTTCTACATCATATCCACGATAATATAATTTACCATCACAAGGAACCTGTTTACCTTCAATGATATTGTAAGCATGAACGTCACCAATTTCTGTAAGACCTGCTCTTACACCTTGACCATTTAAGTCACGAAGACCTTGCTTTACATCAAATTCCTTATAAAGACTTGGTTCAATATGGTCGTTATTTGAACAAAGTTTAGAAAGCTCTACAATATCATCTGTAATTGCAGAATAGGCATCTCGATATGAAATTGCATCCTGTGCATTTTCAAAAAAAGACATTCTATCCCCAGTGTTTTCATAAAAATTATTCACGTAAATTCCCCCTTAAAATATTTATTTTATAATTGTTATAGATAATAACAAATTTTTTTTCAATTGTCAAAGGATTGTCAATGTTTTAAGAAAAAATTTACTTTTTTATATAATTTCTTTATAAAGCTGTTCGTACTCTTTAATTGAATTATGCCATGAAAAATCACTCCTCATCGCACGAACAACCAATTTATTCCACTCTTCTTTATTTTCATAATAAATATATTTTGCATAATTTAAAATAGCAAGCATTTCATGTGCGTTATAATTGGCAAATGAAAATCCAGTTCCACTACTTTCATATTCATTATAAGGCTCTACTGTATCAGCAAGTCCTCCTGTTTCTCTTACAATTGGAATCGTTCCATATCTTAATGCAATTAACTGACTAAGTCCACAAGGTTCAAATTGTGATGGCATAAGAAGGGCATCACCAGCAGAATAAATCCAATGAGATAATTCTTCTTTATAATAAATATTTGCACAAATACGGTTTGGATACTTCCAAGCATAGTGGCGAAATACATTTTCATAACGTTCTTCGCCAACTCCTGAAACAATTAGTTGCATATCATTTCGGTTACAAATCTCATCTAATACACATTCTACTAAATCAAGCCCTTTTTGACTCGTAAGTCTTGAAATGATTCCTACTAAAAATTTATTTTCATCAACAGGAAGTCCCATTTTTTCTTGTAATAGCTTTTTATTAATCTTTTTATTATCTTTAAAGCTTTGAACACTATAATTACATTTTAAAGCCGTATCTGTTTGGGGATTAAAAATTTCTGTATCAATTCCATTGATAATCCCTACTAAATCTGCACTCCTTGCACAAAGTAATCCATCCATGCGTTCTCCATATTGTGGGGTTTTAATTTCTTCTACATAGGTTTTACTTACTGTTGTAATTTTATCAGCATAAACTAGTCCACCCTTTAATAAATTTCCATTTCCATAAGCTTCTAATTT
>CABUZU010000065.1 GCA_902496125.1 uncultured Lachnospiraceae bacterium | reverse complement strand
CGCCCTTTCCTAATAGCTTTTCTGCACCACCCTCATCAATGATGGTACGAGAATCTACACTAGAAGATACAGCAAATGCCATACGGCTTGGAATATTTGCTTTAATTACACCAGTGATAACATTAACCGATGGTCTTTGCGTTGCAAGTACTAGATGCATATCCGCTGCACGAGCCTTTTGTGCCAAACGACAAATCGCCGTCTCTACATCGGATGAGGCAACCATCATTAAATCCGCTAACTCGTCTACAATAATAACAATCTGACTTAGCTTTTCCTTCTTCTCATCTTCTGGTAAATATTTATTTTCTTCTTCAATCTTTTTATTATAGCCCTTTACATCACGGACACCATATTCCGACATCTTCTTATATCGCTCATCCATCTCAACAACTGCCCAGTTTAATGCATTTGCTGCTTTTTTCGCATCGGTAACAACTGGAATCAATAAATGAGGAATTCCATTATAGATACTAAGCTCTACTACCTTCGGGTCAATCATTAAAAATTTTACTTCATCAGGTTTTGCCTTATAAAGAATACTCATAATCAATGTATTAATACAAACCGACTTACCAGAACCGGTTGCACCCGCAATTAATAGATGCGGTGTCTTTGCTAAGTCCGTTACAATAATATGTCCACTAATATCCTTACCAACTGCAAATGCAAGCTTTGATGGATGCTTTTTAAATGCTGGACTAGAAACCAATTCTCTAAATGAAACAATTTGATTCTCACTATTTGGAACCTCAATTCCGATTGCAGACTTTCCTGGAATCGGTGCTTCAATTCGAATATCCGCTGCTGCTAGGCTTAATTTAATATCATCGGTAAGAGAACGAATCCGACTTACCTTCACCCCTTGGTCTGGATGAAGCTCATATCTTGTTACCGTCGGTCCACAACTAATATCCGTTAC
Organism: uncultured Lachnospiraceae bacterium; assembly: GCA_902496125.1. Taxonomy (GTDB): domain Bacteria; phylum Bacillota; class Clostridia; order Lachnospirales; family Lachnospiraceae; genus TWA4. Next base: position 10,092 of record CABUZU010000065.1, on the reverse strand, counting down.
CGTAACCCCTACACCAAAATCTCTTAAAGTCTGTTGAAGCTTATCGGCAACAGAATTTAATTCATCATCCCCAATACGCTCTGAACTCTTTGTAAGCTTTAGGCATTCAATTGGTGGAAAGCGATAAGGCTTATTCGAAACCACCTTAGGCTTTGGTTTGGACTTAATAGGCTCTTGTACCGATTTCGGAGTAGCTGAAATAGATGGTGTAGATGGTGTAGATGGTGTAGCTACTGTACGTACTGGTACCACTTCAATCTTTCTTTCCTCTGCCACAGGAATCGGTTCTTGTACCTCTTCCTCTAATATATCTGGCTCATGGATAAAGTTAATCACTTCCTCTCTCGCCGGTTCTTCAACCATTGGGGTAGAAGTCGCTTCATCTAATAAATCCATCTCCTGTAAGGTCTTTGTTTCTTTCTTTGCATAGATTTCCTCAGACCTATGAATATTTCTAGCAACTGGCTCAACCTCGGGTTCTGGTTTCTTTTCAACCTTTGGTTCCTCTTTTTCTTCTTCAATTTTAGGTTCAACCTCTGGCTCGGCCTCAAGTTTTACCGAAACTGGAGCTTTTTTTCGTTCAACCTTTTTCTTCTCAATCTCTTGTTTTGTCGTAACATAAACCTCTTTCGTCTTTGTTGAAATCGGCTTCATAATCGACCTTTGGGTTACTCCAATACAACAAATAATAAAAGCAACTCCTAAAACTAATAAAGTTCCTAAAAAGCCAAACAACGATTGGAAGATACCACAAATCGTTCCACCAATCACGCCTCCACTTAAAAAGCTTTGCCCATATTGATAATAAACAATTGGAGATTCTAATTTATCCGATGCAAAACTAAATAATTGAAGTAATGCACTGACTACTACAAATCCACACCAAAAGGCAATGTTTTTAATCGTAGCTTGTGGATTACCCTTATTTGCAACACTAAATAAATAACTTCCACCAACTAAAATTGGAAACACATAGGCTAACGTGCCAAACATTCCATGCATAAGACTATATACGCCAAAGCCAAGACCCGGACATAAATGCAATACACATAAAAGTAACAATAATAAAACACCAAGCACAAGCCAAATCTTCATCTCATTTGTAAGACTTGTTTCTTGTGCTTTTAATACCTTCGTTATGGATGAATCTTTTTTAGAGAACGCTTTCTTTTTCTTCTTTAGAGGAACGACCTGTATATTCCTGCTCTGCGGTTTTTTTGCCTGTCGTTTCGCATTAGCACTCAAAAAAATCTCTCCTTATCATTAAATATTTTTGCAAACATCGGTTTATTATAACTTAATTTCTCGTTAAACTCAACTATTTGCATAAAAAAATGCAAAGAGGCAGATACTTTATAAGACAAAAATAGGAACTATTGGAGGAAATTTAGATGAATAACTCGCAAAAAGACCGACAAGAACTGATACAAAAAACTGGTGAATTAACGTTAAATGAAAACATCCATCTTATGACAATTATTGGAGAAATTGAAGGACACGAAGCACTTCCTGCCCAAAGTAAAGCAACTAAATATGAACATCTTCTACCCGAACTTGCCTACATCGAAAGTGAACCTTCTATTAAAGGACTTCTTCTATTATTAAATACCAGTGGTGGAGATATTGATGCAGGACTTGGACTTGCTGAAATGATTGCTTCCCTTAGTAAGCCCAGTGTTTCCCTCGTCCTTGGTGGCAGTCATTCGATTGGCGTACCCCTTGCCGTTTCTACCACCTATTCTTTTATTGTGCCAACTGGAACGATGCTAATTCACCCAGTTCGAACCAGTGGAATGGTGATTGGGGCACCACAAACCTATGAATATTTTAAACGAACCCAAGATCGAATCACTGGTTTTATTTCTAGAAGAACCAATCTTTCTATGGAAGAATTAGAAAAAATGATGTTAGAAACCGGTGAGCTCAGTAAAGATTTCGGTACACTTTTAGTAGGGGAAGAAGCCGTACAAAAAGGACTAATTCATGAGGTCGGTGGAATCTATGATGCATTAAGAAAATTGACTAAAATGATTGACACCAAAGAATAAAGAGTTATAATATTCTTAGTATATATTGGGAGGATTTTACAATGGACGATACCAAAGAAACATGTAGCTGTGGACACCACCACGAACACCATCATGACCATGGAGAAGAGGGCTGTGGCTGCGGACACAATCACAATCGTAACAAGGTTATGGTTGGCACGATGAGCAACGCTGTCGTTGGAACACTTACTGCACATACAGTAGACGATATTTCTGTAACCGAAGTATTTATGAATCTAATTTTAAAAGAAGTGGCTGCTTGGGTGAAGGAAAAAGGTGGTTTAATTAATCAGTTAAAATGCAGTATTAAGGATGATAAGAGAACCGTGATTCTTACAATGCTTGGCGAGGATATCTTCCGTAAGGAAAGTAGTGATAGCACCGAGGAAGAAGCTGGTATTGTAAAAATCAATTTAATGAATATTATCTTTAATGTAGAACCACTTGACTTAAAAGCTAAATTAGAAGAACTTCTAAAACGACTTGTCAATGAGTAAGAATAAGGGCGTATCGGTTGATACGCCCTTATTTTTATGCTCTAAGTTCAATTCCTAAGTCTTTTAATCCTTTTAGGATCTTTTCCATAATTTCATTTACTTCTGTATCTGCTAATGTACGGTCTTTTGCACGGAATACCACATTGTAAGCTACGGATTTATATCCTTTTGCAATCTGGCTTCCTTCATATACATCAAATAACGCACAAGATTCAAGAAGTTTTCCACCTTTCTTTAAGATGACTTCTTCAATTTCACCTACAGTTAATTCTTTCTTTACAACCATACTTAAGTCACGAGTAAGAGCAGGATATTTTGCAATGCCTTCATATTTTCTATCAAAGGTTGCAAATTCAATGACTGCTGGCATATCTAAATCTGCAAGATAGACACGGTCTCCGATTCCATAATTATCAGCAACCTGTGGATGAACCTCACCAATCCAACCAAGTACCTTACCATCATAGATAATGTTTGCCTGACGACCAGGATGTAAGAATGGCTTATCTGCATTTGCATCGTAGATGACACGATTTGTCATTCCTAATTTTTCAAAGAATTCTTCTACAACACCCTTCATATCAAAGAAATCACCAGCACCATAGAAACCTAGCATAAATTGCATTCTTTCATCTGGAAGCTCGGTAAGAGGTAGAGCCTTTGGAAGATAAACATTTCCAAGTTCATAAAGCTTAACACTCTTATTTCTTCTATTATAGTTTGTAGCAAGTGAAGTAAGCATTCCATTTAATGCACTAGTACGCATGATACTGTAATCTTCACCAAGTGGATTCATAATGGTAATTGCTTCACGAAGCTTGTGACCTTCTGGAAGTAATAATTTATCAAATACCTTTGGACTTTCAAAAGAATATGTCATTCCCTGAGAGAATCCATTGTATTCTGCTACATCTGCTGCTAGAGATTCTACTCTGTGTTTAAAACTTACTTTACCAGCAGTTGCCTCTCCGGATGGAAGCGTGGTAGGGATTTTATCATATCCATAGATTCTTGCCACTTCTTCTGCAATATCTGCTCCACATTTTAAATCTTGACGGAAGGTTGGAACGATGATTTCTCTCTTCTTCTCATCATAGCCTAATTCTAATTTCTTAAAGGTCGCAATCATTTCTTCTTCTGAAACTTCAATACCTAATAATTCATTGTATTTTTCAGGAGTAAATGGAAGTACAACTTCTTCCTTCTTTTCTGGATAGATATCTACGATACCACCAACAACTTCACCACAACCTAATTCTTCTACTAATGCACAAGCTCTATCAATTGCAGCCTTTGCATTTTCTGGGTCAAGTCCTTTTTCAAATTTACCCGAAGCATCGGTACGCATACCAAGTCTCTTAGAAGATAGACGAATGTTGGTTCCATCAAAGCAAGCTGCTTCAAATACAACAGTTTTAATATCATCGGTAATCTTAGAGTTTTCACCACCCATGATACCAGCAATACCGATTTCTTTATCTGCATCGCAAATCATTAATACGTCTTTATCCATATTACGCATCTGTCCATCTAAAGTTTCAAATTTATCGCCATCTTTTGCACGACGAACTACAATCTTATGTCCAGCAATGGTTTCATAATCAAATGCGTGCATAGGCTGACCATATTCTTCCATTACATAGTTGGTAATATCTACTAAATTGTTGATTGGACGAATACCACAAGCGGCAAGTCTTCTTTGCATCCATTCTGGAGATGGTTCAATTTTAATATTTTTTACCATACGAGCAGTATATCTTTTACAAAGGTCAGAGTCTACTACTTCTACCTGTAAGAAATCATTGACATCTTCTCCATTGTCCTTAGAATCTTCGGATGGTTTTACAAGTGGTTTATCAAAGGTTGCACAAACTTCTCTTGCAAGACCTAAGATACTATAACAATCTACACGGTTATTGGTAATTTCATATTCAAATACGGTATCGTGTAAACCTAATACTTCAACAGCATCTGCCCCTACTTTTGTATCTTCTGGGAAAATATAGATTCCATTTTCTGGAGCTAATGGATACATATCACGAGAAGAACCTAATTCTTCAATTGAGCACATCATACCATTGGATGGTACTCCACGAAGTTTACCAGCTTTAATCTTGATTCCATTTTCTGGAAGAGGACCGCCATCATGGCCTCCTGCTACCTTACCACCATCTAATACAACAGGAACCTTGTCTCCTTCTTTTACATTTGGAGCACCGGTTACGATTTGGATGGTTTCATTTCCAACATTTACCTGACAAATAATTAATTTATCTGCATCAGGATGTTTCTCGATTTTTTCAATCTGTCCTACTACAATTTTTTCTAAGTTTTTATCTAAACGGGTATACATTTCAACTTTACTACCTGATAAAGTCATTGCATCCATAAATCCCTGGTCTGTTACTTCAAGTTCAGGAACATAGGCTTTAATCCATGATAATGGTGTATTCATTTTTTTTATTCCTTTCTACTAAAATTGTTTTAAAAATCTAATGTCATTTTCATATAATAATCTCATATCATCAATTTCATATTTTAATAATGCGATTCTTTCAAGACCTACGCCGAATGCAAATCCTGAATATTCTTCTGGATCAATTCCACTCATCTCTAATACATGTGGATGAACCATACCACAGCCTAAGATTTCAATCCAACCTTCGCCCTTACAGAAACGACATCCTTTACCACCGCATTTAAAGCAGCTTACATCCATTTCCGCACTTGGCTCTGTAAATGGGAAGTGATGTGGACGGAATTTAACCTTCGTATCCGGTCCAAACATTTCAGCAGCAAATTGTTGTAATGTTCCTTTTAAATCTGCAAATGTAACGTGTTTATCAATAACCATACCTTCTACCTGATGGAAGCTTGGGCTATGAGTTGCATCCACTTCATCAGCACGGAATACTCTACCTGGTGCAATCATCTTAATTGGTAGTGAATGGCTCTCCATTGTACGAACCTGTACTGGAGAAGTCTGAGTACGAAGTAAAATCTTATCATTGATATAGAAAGTATCCTGTTCATCTTTTGCTGGATGATTTGCTGGAATATTTAATGCTTCAAAATTGTAGTAGTCATATTCTACTTCTGGACCTTCTACAACTTCATATCCCATACCGACAAAGATTCTTTCAATTTCATCACGGGCAATCTGATTTGGATGTCTGTGACCGGTTACCTGTTTTTTAGCTGGTAATGTAACGTCAATGACTTCTCTTTTTAACTGTTCTTCTCTTGCCTTAGCAGCTAATGCTTTCTTAGTTTCTTCTAATTTTTCTTCTAATAAAGCACGAGCTTCATTTACCATCTGTCCAACTGCTGGACGGTCTTCTGGTTTTACATCCTTCATTCCTTTTAAAACAGCAGTAAGTTCACCTTTTTTTCCAAGATAAGCAACTTTAATTTCATTTAATCGATCAAGTGCATCTGCTTCTTGCATTCTAGCTAGAGCTTCTGCTTTGATTGCTTCTAATTTCTCTCTCATGTTTTACTCCTTTATGCTTTTTAAAACTATGAGAATCACGCTCTGCGAGATTCTCAAGTTATCGCGGCAGTCGCCAAGGTCTTGTGCAAGCACAGACTTTGGCTCGTTACTCGCGTAAATAAAAAAACTCCCTCCCTAAATAGGGACGAAGTATATCCGCGGTACCACCCAAATTCCTGTATCTTACAGGCACTTATTATACTTAACGCGTATCACGTTTGGACTTTATGAAAAAATCAGTTCATCCAAAAGCTCCAACGGGAAATTCAATAAATACAGAACCTAAAATAGCTTTCAGCCGATGACTACTTCTCTCTGAAGGGAAATATTTATCTACTATGGGCTATGCCCCTCGTCTTCAATGCCTTTCATTATTTTTATCATTACTAATGATAGCATAAAAATAAAGTTTGTCAAGTTTTTGTTTTATTGTTTTTTTATTCTGATTTCAGAATTCAGTCACATTTTGTACACATTTGCTTAGTATACTGTAACCATCAAATAGCTTACAAGTATTTTTTAGATAGATTTTTTCATAACTTCTCCTTTTATTAAAAATAAGAGCCGCTCCCGAAAGGGAGTGGCTCTTATTTTTATTTAATGATGCTTTTTCGAATCAAATCGACTGGTATCATCGTAAACGCAAGTACAATAACTACTAACCATCCTTCAATACCAAATGGAGTACAACTAAACATTTTACCCAACCATCCAAATGCTGGTACTAAGGCTGCATTTACTAAAACTGCTTGTACTGCTGCAATAATTATAAATATCTTTAAGAAATCTGGATTTTGGTCTAATCCTTTAAAGATTCCATATCCATCATCTCTTACATTAAATCCATTAAACAATGCACTGACAATGAATAATACAAAGTATCCAGTTAAAAGCTTATCTTGGCTACCAAAAATCTTCATAAAGAATGGTGCTTTTAAGAACACAAAACTAATAATGGTAAGCCATAATCCCATAATGACAATCTGTTGCATCATCTTCTTACTGATAATGCTTTCATCTCTTCTTCTAGGTGGCTCTTCCATATATTTCTCAAGTGCTGGTTCATTACCAAGCATCATTGCGCCAAGACCATCCATTACAAGGTTTACAAATAGTAAATGGGTAACCTTAAGTGGTTCATCCACTCCAAAGAATGGTGCAATCGCACTAACAATTACGGCTGCAACGTTAATTACTAACTGGAACTTACAGAATTTAAGGATGTTGTGATAAATGGTACGACCATATAAAATCGCATCTTTAATAGACTTAAAGTTATCATCTAAGATTACAATCTTACCTGCTTCTTTTGCAGCTTCTGTACCACTACCCATTGCAAAACCGACATCAGCTCTCTTTAATGCTGGGGAGTCATTTACACCATCACCAGTCATACCTACTACAAGATTCATTTCTTGACAAATTCTTACCATACGAGATTTGTCAGTAGGAAGGGCTCTTGCAATTACACGAATGTTTCGAACAATTTGTTTTACTTCATCATCTGACATCTGATTTAATTCTGCGGATGAAATCGCACGGTCTGTAGACTCTTTTAATAGTCCTGCATCCTTTGCAATGGCAACCGCGGTTTCAAGACGGTCACCGGTAATCATAACAACCTGAATACCAGCATCTTGTACTTCTTTAATGGCATCTCTTGCTTCTGAACGAACATCATCACGAATACCAACTAAACCAATGATGACAATATCATCGTTAATCGTATTTTCTACCATTGCTTTTTCAGAATAACCAAATGCTAATACACGCATTGCTTTTTCTGCTAACTGATCAATCTTTTTATCAAGTACTACCTTATCAATGGTTTTAATTTCACCACTGCCATCTAAATATTTCGTAGCCTTAGCAAGTAAACGTTCTGGTGCACCTTTATAGAAGGTTTTTCCTACACTGTCAATACGAGCTTGGCTAAATTTATTGGTAGAATTAAAGCCCTGTGACTGACTAACTACATATTGTTTGCTTTCGGCAAGTGCTTTATAGGATTCTTCTCCTAAGAATTTCATCATTGCTTGGTCGGTTGCATTACCACCGATTACTTTGTGTTCACCGTCAAACATGGACTGGGTATTTTTACCAATTGCAAGATCTAATAGTCCTTTTATCTTACTGTGTTTACTAAGCTGTGAAATTTCAATGGAATTACCATCCGCAGTAAAGAAGTCTACAACTTCTAACATACCCTTTGTAATAGTACCCGTTTTATCACTAAATAAGATATTAAGAGAACCAGCTGTTTCAATACCTTCTGCTTTACGAACCAATACATTGTGGTCTAACATCTTACTGGTATTTTGCATTAGTACAAGGGAAATCATAAGTGGAAGTCCCTCTGGTACTGCACATACAATAATAACAACGGCTAGAGAAACGGCATCTACAATCTTTAATAATACTTCTTCAAATCCAAGACCGAAGAAAGCTGCTGGACCACCCGCTACTAAAATCGCATGTCCTAAATAGAATAATGCAATGACAATCGCGCCGATATAGCCAAAGGTTGAAATCTGATGTGCTAATTTGGCTAATTTTACCTTTAATGGAGAATCTGGCTCATCTTCTTGCATTTCTTCTGCCATCTTACCCATCATAGTCTTTAGACCAACTTTTCGAACGTCTAATACACCTTCTCCATCTAAAACAACAGCTCCACGAAAGAGTGAATGTTTATCTACAAAAGTATCACCAGTAATCTCTTCTGCTAACTGAACAGAAGGGTCTGCCTCTGTCTTTTTACATTCTTCTGCTTCACCATTTAAAGCGGAGTTATCAACGAATAAATTTCCTGAAATTAAAATACCATCTGCTGGAATTTTATTACCAGATTGTAAAAGAATTTTATCTCCTACTACAACGTCATCTACTTCAATCACTGTCACAATACCATTACGATAAACCTTACATTCATCTTTTTTTGTATTATCTTTAAGTTCACGGTATTTTGTATCACTTGCCACCCCTGTTTTTGCAGATACAAAGGCTACAATTAATACCGCAACAATAGTTCCTAATGGTTCATAAATCTCTGCATAGCCAAAGAAAAACATTACAATCATAAGTACTGCAATGGCTAATAAGATTTTAATCATTGGATCTCCAAAAGTTTCTTTAAACTCTTGCCAAAAAGTCGTAGGTTCCGAGTCTGGAATTTCATTCGAGCCATACTTTTGTTTTGACTCTTCTACTTCCTTATCGGTAAGTCCGTTAAATTTCATTTAAAATTTCCTCCTTAGACATATCGTTTTGCAAGCTCACCAAGTCCTGGATCTTTTGTACCTTGTCCAATTGCACTAAATTTCCATTCTCCGCCATGGCGATAAATCTCACCAAAAATCATCGCAGTCATTCCCGAATAACTTTCGGTTAAATTATACTTACAAATTTCTTTATTATTTCTATCGTCTACAAGACGAATGAAAGCATTTTTAATCATACCAAAATGTTGGTTTCTCTTAACAGCTTGGTAAATATTTACAACGATAACAATGCGGTCGTATTCTGCTGGAACACTAGCAAGGTCAACAACAATTTGTTCATCGTCTCCTTCACCTGCACCTGTTAGGTTATCGCCCATGTGTTTTACCGTTCCTGATTTATGTTTTAAATTACCAAAGTAAACTAAATCATCGGTTCCTGCTAACTTACCATTTTTTAAAAGTAATGCCGATGCATCACAGTCAATATCTTGTTTTTTACTACCAAATAGTGCACTTAAAAATCCACCACCGCCGGCTTGTTCGGCTTCATCCCAGCCTAGTCCTACAACTACTTTTGATAGACCAGCACTTTCTTTTGAAAGATTGACTTTTTGACCTTTTTGTAAACTTACTGACATACTGCTCCTCCTTACGCTATCTCAACGCCAAAACTTGCACAAAGTGCTGCAAGTCCGCCCTGATATCCACTACCAATTGCATTAAACTTCCATTCGCCATTATTCTTATAGAGTTCACCAAGTACAACAGCGGTTTCAATTGAGAAATCTTCGCTTAAATCGTAACGAACCATCTCTTGTCCATTTTCTTCATTG
>CABUZU010000064.1 GCA_902496125.1 uncultured Lachnospiraceae bacterium | reverse complement strand
GTTCTATCAACGAATCCTAAATCCTGAGGAATAATTTCATTGAATAAGAAGCGGCCTAGAGTAGATTCTACAACACCACTCTTCATTACGCCATCAATTTCTTTTGTTACACGAACTCTAATCTTTGCCTGAAGGGTAATGTAACCATTTTCATAAGCTAAGATTGCTTCGTTTAAGTTCTTAAAGAATTTACCTTCACCCTTAACACTAGGACGTTCTTGAGTCAAATAATAAATACCAAGTACCATATCCTGTGAAGGAACGGCTACTGGTGCACCATCAGAAGGTTTCAATAAGTTATTTGGTGATAACAATAAGAAACGGCATTCTGACTGAGCTTCTACTGATAAAGGTAAGTGAGCAGCCATCTGGTCACCATCGAAGTCGGCATTGTAAGCAGTACATACTAATGGATGAAGCTTAATTGCCTTACCTTCTACTAAGATTGGTTCAAATGCCTGAATACCTAAACGGTGAAGTGTAGGAGCACGGTTTAACATAACTGGATGTTCTTTAATAACCTGCTCTAATACATCCCAAACTTCTGGCTGAAGCTTTTCAACCATCTTCTTAGCACTCTTAATGTTATGAGCAATACCCTGTGAAACTAATTCCTTCATAACGAAAGGTTTAAATAGTTCGATTGCCATTTCTTTTGGAAGACCACACTGATAAATCTTAAGTTCTGGCCCTACAACGATAACGGAACGTCCTGAGTAGTCAACACGCTTACCTAATAAGTTTTGACGGAAACGTCCCTGTTTACCTTTAAGCATATCTGATAATGATTTTAATGCACGGTTACCAGGACCTGTAACTGGACGGCCACGACGACCATTATCGATTAAAGCATCGACAGCTTCCTGAAGCATACGTTTTTCATTACGAACGATGATATCAGGAGCACCAAGCTCTAACAATCTTGCTAAACGATTGTTTCTATTAATAATACGACGATATAAATCATTTAAGTCTGATGTAGCGAAACGTCCACCATCTAACTGTACCATTGGACGAAGTTCTGGTGGGATTACCGGAATTACATTCATAATCATCCATTCTGGTTTATTACCAGATGTTCTAAATGCTTCTACTACTTCAAGTCTTTTAATAATTTTAGCTTTCTTCTGGCTAGAAGCATCCTTTAATTCAGCTTTTAACTGTGCAGACTCTTTTTCTAAGTCAATATTGCGAAGTAATTCCTGAATTGCTTCTGCTCCCATACCTACACGGAATAGAGGACGATAATTTTCATCTCTATATTCTTCTAAAGCTTCTCTATATTCTTTTTCTGAAAGAACCTTCTTATAAGTTAAGTTGGTGCCTTCACCTGGATCTAATACTACATAAGAAGCAAAATATAAAACCTTCTCTAACACACGTGGAGACATATCAAGGATAATACCCATACGGCTAGGGATTCCTTTAAAGTACCAGATATGAGATACTGGTGCTGCAAGTTTAATATGTCCCATACGTTCACGACGTACATTCGCTTTTGTAACTTCTACACCACAACGGTCACAAATTACGCCTTTATAACGAATCTTTTTGTATTTACCGCAATGGCACTCCCAGTCTTTACTAGGTCCAAAGATACGTTCGCAAAACAGACCATCTTTTTCTGGTTTTAAAGTTCTATAATTAATAGTCTCCGGTTTCTTTACTTCGCCATCACAGATTACTCTTCCATCAGGAGTTTTTCTCTGTGACCACTCTAAGATTTTCTCTGGTGAAGCAAGTCCAATCTTAATTGCATCAAACTGCAGTGGCTGATAGGTTTCAGTGTTTGAATCAGACATGAACGAATCTCCCTTCTATCTTATCTATATCTATCAAATCTCTTAGTTGTTATCATCTGAAAATTCTTCTGCTTCCCACATATCTTCTGGGAAAGCTTCATTAAAAGCTTCGTCAGAATCGTTGTCTTCTTTTACATCAACAAATTCTTCGCCTTTGATTTCTTGCTGCTGGTAGCCCATAGCACCATAATTTTCTTTATAATTACGATCTTCGCCTTCAATTAAATTCTTGTAATCACTGCCATCGCCGTAATCTACACTTTCTTTAATTTCGACTTCAGTATTATCATCTCTTAAAAGTTTTACATCAAGTCCTAAAGACTGTAACTCTTTAAGTAATACCTTAAAGGATTCTGGAATACCAGGTTCGGGGATATTTTCACCTTTAATAATTGCTTCATAAGTCTTAACACGTCCAATGACATCATCAGATTTAACCGTTAAGATTTCCTGTAAAGTATAAGCAGCACCATATGCCTCTAATGCCCAAACTTCCATTTCACCAAAACGCTGTCCACCAAACTGTGCTTTACCACCAAGTGGCTGTTGGGTTACTAAGGAGTAAGGACCCGTTGAACGAGCATGAATCTTATCATCTACTAAGTGATGTAGTTTCAAATAGTGCATGTGACCGATAGTTACTGGATTATCAAATTCTTCACCAGTACGTCCATCACGTAAGGTTACTTTACCATCACGAGAAATTGGAACACCTTTCCATAATTCTCTGTGTTCTAAGTGATCTCCTAAATATTTCATTACATCAGGATTTAAAGTATCTTTGTATTTTTCTACAAAGTCTTCCCACTCTGTATTAACATAGTCATTTGCAAGTTCTAGAGTATCCATAATATCAATTTCGTTTGCTCCATCGAATACAGGAGTTGCGATATTGAAACCTAATACCTTAGAAGCAAGACTTAAGTGGATTTCAAGAATCTGTCCAATGTTCATACGAGAAGGTACACCTAATGGATTTAATACGATATCTAGAGGACGACCATTTGGTAAGAATGGCATATCTTCTACTGGAAGTACACGAGAAACAACACCCTTGTTACCATGACGACCAGCCATCTTATCACCAACAGAAATCTTTCTCTTTTGAGCAATATAAATTCTTACACTCTGATTTACACCAGGGCTAAGTTCATCATTATTTTCACGGCTAAATACTTTAGCGTCTACAACGATACCATAAGCTCCATGAGGAACTTTTAATGAAGTATCACGAACTTCTCTTGCTTTTTCACCGAAAATTGCACGAAGAAGTCTTTCTTCTGCGGTAAGTTCTGTCTCTCCCTTAGGAGTTACCTTACCAACTAAGATATCACCAGCACGTACCTCAGCACCAATACGGATAATACCTCTTTCATCTAAATCTTTTAATGCATCATCACCAATACCAGGAACATCACGAGTAATTTCTTCTGAACCTAATTTGGTATCTCTAGCAACTGCTTCATATTCTTCAAGATGAACAGATGTGTAAACATCATCTTTTACTAAACGTTCACTAAGAAGTACAGCATCTTCGTAGTTATAACCTTCCCAAGTCATGAATCCGATTAATGGATTCTTACCAAGAGCAATTTCACCATTAGAAGTAGAAGGACCATCAGCGATGACTTCTCCTTTTTCTACATGGTCACCCTTTGTAACGATTGGTTTCTGGTTATAGCAGTTAGACTGGTTACTTCTCTTAAACTTAATTAAATTGTATTCGTCTCTTTCATTGTCAGGAGTACGAACAATAATCTTAGTAGAAGAAACATAGTCTACAATACCAGCTCTCTTAGCTAATACACAAACACCAGAGTCAATGGCAGCCTTTGCTTCCATACCTGTACCTACAGCTGGTGCTTCTGTTGTTAATAGTGGAACAGCCTGACGCTGCATGTTAGAACCCATAAGTGCACGGTTCGCATCATCGTTCTCCAAGAATGGAATCATTGCTGTCGCAACAGAGAATAGCATCTTAGGAGATACGTCCATTAAATCTACTTTACTCTTTTCAAATTCTGCTGTTTCTTCGCGGAAACGACCAGATACGTTAGGACGGATGAAATAACCATTTTCATCTAAAGGCTCATTCGCCTGTACAACAATGTGGTTATCTTCTTCGTCTGCTGTGAAGTAACGAACTTCATCTGTTACTCTTGGATTCTTAGGATCTGACTTATCTAATAAACGATAAGGAGCTTCAATAAATCCATATTCATTAATTCTTGCATAGGTAGCAAGAGAGTTAATTAAACCGATGTTAGGACCTTCAGGAGTCTCGATAGGGCACATACGACCATAGTGAGAATAATGTACGTCTCGAACCTCGAAACCTGCACGGTCTCTTGATAAACCACCAGGACCTAATGCAGAAAGTCTTCTCTTATGTGTTAACTCAGAAAGCGGGTTATTCTGATCCATAAACTGTGACAACTGAGAACTACCAAAGAATTCTTTTACCGCAGCAGTTACTGGCTTAATATTAATTAAATTCTGAGGTGTAATATTTTCTGTATCCTGAGTTGTCATACGTTCTCTAACTACACGTTCCATTCTAGAAAGACCAATACGATACTGGTTCTGTAATAATTCACCAACCGCACGGATACGTCTGTTTCCTAAGTGGTCGATATCGTCTTTATTACCTAAACCATATTCTAGATGGATGTTATAGTTAATCGAAGCAAAAATATCTTCTCTTGTGATATGCTTTGGAACTAAGTCAGAAACTCTTCTCTTAAGAGTGTTTCTTAATTTTTCTGCATCATCACCACATTCTTCTAAAATTGCCATTAATGCTGGATAATAAACATCTTCAATAATACCTAATTCACGAGGCTCACAATCAAAGTAAGCTCTTAAATCTACCATCATGTTCGATAAAACTTTAACATTTTTAGTTTCTGTTTTCATCACAACATAAGGAACACCAGCATTCTGGATATCAATTGCTAACTCTTCGTTTACAACTGTTCCAGCTTCTGCTAAAATTTCACCTGTTGATTCATCCACAACATCTTCTGCTAATGCATAACCAACAATTCTATTCTTTAAGTGTAATTTCTTATTGAATTTATAACGACCAACCTTCGCTAAATCATATCTTCTTGAATCAAAGAACATACTCTCTAAAAGGCTCTTCGCATTATCTACATATAAAGGTTCACCTGGACGAATCTTCTTATATAATTCCAATAAGCCATTTTCGTAATTTCTATCTTCAGCACCATAAGGCTCCTTAGCGATACTTGCATGAATCTTTGGTTCATCACCAAATAAATCTAAAATGTCTTGGTCGCTAGCATGTCCTTCACCTAAAAGAGCACGAATTAATACTGTTACTGGAACCTTACGAGTTCTATCTACACGAACAAAAAATACATCGTTTGAATCTGTTTCATATTCTAACCATGCACCTCTGTTAGGAATTACGGTAGAAGAATATAATTCTTTACCTAATTTATCGTGAGCAATGCCATAATATATACCAGGTGAACGAACCAACTGACTTACAATAACACGCTCAGCACCGTTAATTACAAACGAGCCTGTGTCTGTCATCAAAGGAAGCTCACCCATATAAACTTCGTGTTCTTTTATTTCTCCATCTTCATTATTGTTAATCAGACGAACTTTTACCCATAATGGAGCCGCATATGTGGCGTCTCTTTCTTTACATTCTTCAATGGTATATTTAATATTATCTTTTTTTAACTGAAATCCTACAAATTCAAGATTTAAGTTTCCACTAAAATCTGAAATTGGTGAGATATCATGAAAGACTTCCATCAAACCGTCTTTTAAAAACCAATCATAAGATTCCTTCTGAATCTCAATAAGATTAGGCATTTCCAAGACTTCTTTCTGTCTGGAATAACTCATTCGGATGCTTTTTCCGGATTTAACCGGGCGTATTCTGTATTTCTCCATTTGACGTTTCACCCCTATTTTTTTAATTACAATCTATAATCCATATTGTGAACAATATGGATTAGTGTATGAGCATACGTTTACCATTTTAAATAGTGCATCTTAAAGAATATCACATTCCTTTTTATATGTCAATACTCTTTTTTATCTTATTTTGAATCATTATCTGCTTGCAAATTATGACAAATGATGTTATATTAAGTACCGTCAATATATAATTTATTCAACTTTGTAAAGGGAGGTTTCCTTCTGTGAGTCTATTTTGGAAAGTTTTAATCGTAGTACTCGTGTTGGCAGTAATTGCTCTTGTCGCTCTTTACTTTTTAGGTAAGAAGTTAGAAAAACGTCAAGCTGAACAGCAATCCATGATGGATGCAATGGCTCAAAACGTTTCACTAATGGTCGTCGACAAGAAACGAATGCGCTTAAAAGATGTAAACGGACTACCTAAGCAAGTTTTAGAACAGACACCTAAGTATCTTCGTCGAACAAAAATGCCTGTTGTAAGAGCAAAAGTAGGTCCTAAGATTATGACTTTATTATGTGATGAAAGAGTATTTGAAACATTACCTCTTCGCACCGAAGTCAAAGCTGTGGTAAGTGGTTTATACATTACCAAAGTTAAAAGTATCCGTGGTAAATTAGTTCAACCTGAACCAAAACCAAAGGGTCTTAAGAAATTTACAGCTCGTTTTAAAAAAGATAATAAATAAAAAATCAGGGCACAGTTGCCCTGATTTTTTATTATCTAAAACTACCTTCTATTATAATCTTATTTTGTGACAACACTTCAAAATCCACTTCAATTTCATAATCAATATTTACTTTTAAAGCATTTTCATCCATTTCTACTATCACATCTTTTGTATTCGTACTAAGGCTCATTCCTCCAAATGGTGTCTGATAATAGGACTGATTTTTTTGTCCTACTTCAAAAACCATACGACTATTCGTAATACCTTTCTTACTTACGGTAATTTGTAAAGGTTCTTCTTTAATCTTAACGGTATTCTTTACAATTCCATAAGGCTCACCCATATCTTCTTCATATAAAAGATATAGGCAACCTTCTTTTTCATAATACGTACCAGTTGTATAAACCTCAATCGTATCTTCCTCTTCGCCTTTTTGCTTTATAGTACCTATTACATGTACAACAATTTCTTTCTTCATAAACTATTTTCTTTCTTTTGCTAACTGAATGAGTTTTTCCACTAACTCAGGTGTTTTGATTCCTCTAGCTGCCCAAAGCATTGGATACATACTAATTGCTGTAAATCCTGGTAATGTATTAATCTCATTAAATACAACCTCGCCATCTTTTGTTACAAAGAAATCTACTCTTGATAAACCAAATCCATCTACAGCCTTAAAAATCTTTAATGCATTCTGACGAACAGTTTCAACAACTTCTGCTGGCATATCAGGATCTGTAACTGTCTTAGATTCTGCATTCTGATATTTTGCTTCATAGTCATAGAAATCTGCTGCTGCTAAAATTTCACCTACTCCACTTGCCTTAGGTTCATAGCTTCCAAGTACAGCACATTCTATTTCACGACCAATAATCATTTCCTCTACTAGAATCTTACGGTCAAATTTAGCAGCTTCCTTTAATCCATCTGCTAATTCCTTGTGACTAGATGCTTTTACTACACCCTGTGAAGAACCAGAACGAGAGGGTTTAATAAATACAGGATAGCTAAAACGAGCTTCTACTCTATTAACTACTGCTTCTACATCTACTAATTCTTCTGCTAAAACAGGTTCATAGGCTGCCTGTCTTACTCCAATACTGTCAACAATAATCTTTGTATAGAACTTATCCATAGAAACAGCACTTGATAACACACCACAACCTACATAAGGAATGTGTGCAAGCTCTAAGATTCCCTGAACAGTTCCATCTTCACCATATAATCCATGTAATACTGGAAATACAACATCAACAGGCACAATTTCTACTTTGCTATCTTCATATAATAAGACGCCCTTTACATTGGCATCTGGTGAAATTACTGCACGGGTTTTACTCTGTCTCCAAGCACCTGAAGCAATATCTTCTAAGCTCTTTGCCTGAAGCCAAGCTCCTTCTTTTGTAATTCCTATCATTAAAATGTTATATTTTTCTGCATCCATGTTTTTAATTACTGTCTGAACTGAAACACAAGACACTTCATGTTCATTAGATTGACCACCAAATAAAACTGCGATTGTTTCCTTATTCATAATGCAATATACTTCCTTACTTCTTTTTTTGTTCATTTAAAATTTCCACAACCATTCTAACTGCTATCTTTCAATATTTCAAGTAATAAACAAATTTTTTTCAAAATACTTGCAAATCTCATGTAACTTAATTATAATACAAAAAGTTACTAACTACCCAATCACAGAAAGGATAAACCATGCAATACGATGGCGACCACGTTTATGATAAACAAACGGTATTAAAAATTGATTCCTCTGCTATTGCCCACAATGTAGATGTCATTAAGAAAAAAATCAATGGACAACTCATTGCGGTTATTAAGGAAAATGGCTATGGCATGGGACTTTTAACCGAATACAATATTCTAGAGAAGCTTGGCATTGAGTTTTTTGCTGTAACCAATACCAATGAAGCTTTAAAGCTTCGTGAATTTGGTTGTACAAAGAATATCTTACTGATGTCTCCTACTTTAGATGAAGAAGAAGCCTTACTACTTAACAAAGCTGATATTATTTTCATGCTTGGCAGTATCTCTCAGGCTAAATTACTTAAGAAAATCTATGCAGTTACAAATAAAAAACCAAGAGTTCATCTTGCAATTGAAACAGGAATGGGACGTTATGGATTTTTATGGAATCAAATCCCTGACCTTTCATTCTTACCAAATTTTGTAGAAATTGAAGGGTGCTACACCCACCTTCACGGAAAGCCTAAAAACTATGTAAAAGAAGCAAATCTACAAAAAGACCGTTTCTTATTAGCAGTTAAGGCATTAGAAGACCAAAAGCTAAATACTGGTCTAAAACATATTTGCAATTCTGCCGGAACAATGGCACTTGGCGATTTAGGTATGGACGCAGTACGAGTAGGTTCTGCAATTATTGGTAAATGTGCTAGAGGTGGTGCAAAGTTAAAATGTGCACTTTGGATTGAATCGAAAATCTGTCAAACAATGGAACTACCAAAAGGCAGCACAGTTGGCTATCAAGCTTGTGCCGTATTAAAAAGAGATTCTAGATTAGGAGTAATCCGTGCTGGGCATGGTGATGGCTTATTTTTAGGTTATGCCGATAACCCTGAGCCACTGGTAAATGGTATTTTACACCTTTTATCCGTTAAATTACGTCCAAAACGTTACCAAAAAACTGTTACAATTAAACAAAAGAAAGTCCCTTTAGTAGGACGAGCAGGTGTTGCTCATTTTGTCGTTGATTTAACCGATACATCATTTAAAGACGGCGATACCGTACGAATTGAGGTCAATCCTCTCTTCATTCACCCTTCTATTACCAAAGAACTAGTTTAAATAAAGGAGTTATACATGTACGAAATAATTGGACCAAAAAATCATGAAGAGTTTGATAAATTTGTAGAAAGTCACCCTTATGGAAATATTCTCCAGATTTATGACTGGAGTAAGGTAAAATCTTTTTGGGTTTTCCGTGGCGTTGTTGTAAGAGAAAAAGCAGGTGCACCGATTAAAGGAGCAATGTCTGTTTTAATTCGTAAAATGCCAGGTACCCCTTATACTTTAATGTATGCAGGTCGTGGTCCTGTTTGTGACCTTGACGACAAAGAAACCATGGCCGAAATCTTAGAAGGAGCAAAGGAACTCGCTAAGAAATTCAAGTCTTATGTTTTAAAATTAGATCCAGCTATCACCTCTGATCAGACTGAATATATGCAGATGATGAAAGAACTTGGCTTTGTTTTAGCACCTAAGGCATTAAATTTTGAAAATATTCAGCCACAATACGTCATGAGACTTCATATTGGCGGAATGACAGAAGATGAAGTTATGGCATCTTTTAAATCAAAAACTCGTTACAACATCCGTCTTGCTAAGAAAAAAGGCGTTCAAGTTAAGATTTGTGGTACCGAAGCCATCCATGATTTTTATAAATTAATGGTGGTAACTGGGGAAAGAGATGAGTTTATGACCCGTCCTGAAGAATACTTTGTTCAGATGTTAGAAAGCATGGGCGATCGTATGCGTCTATATATGGCATACTCTCCTGATGGAGAACCAATCGCCGGAACTATCGCTGGTTTCTTAGGCGATAAGGTATGGTATTTCTATGGTGCTTCTTCTAACCAACATAGAAACTTAATGCCTAACTACTTAATTCAATGGGAAATGATTCGTTGGGCTGTTGAAAACCATTGTAATATCTACGATTTTAGAGGTATTTCTGGCGATTTAAGCGAAGATAACCACTTATATGGTCTCTATCGTTTCAAGAGCGGATTTAACGCTGTATTTACTGAATACGTTGGTGAATACCGTTATGTTTTCCATCCTCTTGCTTACAAATTCATTGAAAATGCAATGCCTATTGCTAAGAAGGTATTAAGAAAAGTTCGTAGTATGAAAAAGAAAAAATAAGATATGATGAATACCTCCGTTATTTTCGGCAATAATCGAATTAACGGAGGTTTTTTTATGAAGAAATATTTGTTTTACTTAACTGGAATTTTTTTCCTCTACTTTATGTTCTTTTGCTTTTTCTGTTATCAAAATACGAACGAAACAGTACAAAGCTTATCCAATAAATTATTGCGCTTTCATGTAATTGCAAATAGTGATTCTGGGATTGACCAAAGTAGAAAACTACAATTAAAGTCTTATCTTGTTGAAACACTTCGTCCCTATATGAAAGACTTTACCAATTCAGATGATGCTACCAATTGGGTTAATTATCATCTTCCTTTTATTCAAAATCTGAGTGAAAACTTTTTACACCAACCGGTAGAAGTTTGCTGTACAACCTCATATTTTCCAATCAAAACTTATGGAAACTATACCTTTCCTCCTGGAAATTATAATGCTTTACAGGTACGCATAGGTAAATCTCTTGGTAAAAATTGGTGGTGCGTCATGTACCCTTCTTTATGCTTTACCGATGAAACAGATGCTTCTTTCCCTAAAGAATCTGAAAAAAAATTAAGGGATTCCTTGTCTTTAACTGAACTTAAAGACCTTAAGAACCCCCTTACTCTTCGTTGGAAAATTGCAGAAGTAGTTGACAAAATTCTTACAGTTCCGTCTGTTTAATTACTTCTAACACATAATCTTCCTGATAAATAATATGTTGACGAATACAGTTTACTGCTACTTCTACATTACCCTCTTCAATTCGCTGAATTAAGGTTTCATGTTCATCATGTAACATTTTACGTCTCTCTGTGTTTTTGATATATTCTACACGATAACGATACATTTGATTCT
>CABUZU010000063.1 GCA_902496125.1 uncultured Lachnospiraceae bacterium | reverse complement strand
TGTGTTGCTTTATTATAATAAGGAGTTACAACTAAAAGTGCATCAGCTCCTAATTTTTGTGCTTCTTGAGATAAATAAATTGCAGTCTTTGTGCAATTAGAACCAGTACCTGCGATAACAGGAACTCTCTTATTAACATGTTTACAAGCAAATGCAATAACATCTAAATGTTCTTCATGAGTTAATGTAGCTGCTTCACCGGTAGTACCACAAGCAACGATAGCATCGGTACCATTTGCAATCTGGTCATCGATAATACGACCGAATTCTTCATAGTTAATACTTCCATCTTCATTAAATGGTGTGATAATAGCAACAGCTGCACCTTTAAAAATTGACATAATAAATCCTCCTAAAATAATAAGAATAAAAAAAGCTAACCCGATGGGGCTAACCTTACGCATTGACATAACAATAATCTTGCACAAAAATTGTACAACAAAAATATTACACGTAGCGCTCCACCGTTGGTGACAGTCAAAGAGTTCTTAACTCAGTGCCCAGGAAATGAAAGAGACAGGCAATCAATCCTTCGGCAGATGTCCCTTTCTAATATTCTCAATCGAACCTGACTTCGTCGAATATTCTACTGATGAAATCTGCAACCTCTACTTTTGATGAGTCGATAATATCATTCTTTGACATAAAAGTCAAGGAAATCGAAAAGACTTCCTATTTTTTAATCATATTTACTAATTGTTTTTTCAAAAATATTGTATTATACTCTTAGATGGAGTAACTAATTTACCAATTTTATGAGTAGTAAGGAGACAACAATAATGGAGAAAGTACAATTACTTTATGAAGGAAAAGCTAAAAAAGTTTACACCACTGATGTAGAAAATGTTTTAATCGTTGATTACAAAGATGATGCAACAGCGTTCAATGGTATTAAAAAAGGTACTATTGTAGGTAAGGGTGCGATTAACAACCGTATGACAAATCATGTATTTAAACTTTTAGAAGCAGAAGGCGTTCCTACTCACTTAGTAGAAGAATTAAGTGATAGAGAAACAGCAGTTAAAAAAGTTGAGATTGTTCCTTTAGAAGTTATTATCAGAAATGTAGCAGCAGGTAGCTTCTCTAAGAAATTAGGTATTGAAGAAGGTAGACAGCTTCTTTGTCCTACATTAGAGTTTAGCTATAAGAACGATGACCTTGGCGATCCATTTATTAATTCATATTATGCACTTGCACTTGGTTTGGCTACACAAGAAGAAATTGATACCATTACAAAATATGCATTCAAAGTAAATGAAGTCATGATTAAATATTTTGATAGTATCGGAATTCGTTTAATCGACTTTAAGATTGAATTTGGTCGTTTAGCAGATGGTACCATTATTTTAGCAGATGAAGTATCTCCAGATACTTGTAGATTATGGGATAAAGAAACAAATGAAAAATTAGACAAAGACCGTTTCAGAAGAGATTTAGGTAATGTAGAAGATGCTTATGAAGAAGTATTTAAGCGTCTTGGGATTAAATAAATTGATGATACCAGGGTCAAAAAGTTAAGAATCTGATGCAAGCTTGCTTGCAAGAAGATTTTTAACTTTGGGACCCGCCAAAAACATGAATAAATAGCCATTTTTCATAGAAAAATGTGTGAATTTATGAATGTTTTTGAAGATTGTGGGAGCACATAGTGCGAAACAATCTGGTATCATTGGGGGCAAAAAGCTTTTGACCCCAACATCATTAAATAAACGGAAGGAAACCCATGGAAGATTTAAGAATTTATTCCGATGAGCCTCATGAAGAATGTGGTGTATTTGGTATTTATGATATAACAGGTAAGACACAGGTTGCCTCAAGTGTATATTATGGATTATTAGCATTGCAACACAGGGGACAAGAAAGTTGTGGTATTGCAACAAGTGATACCTTCGGACCTCAGAAAGTATTCGTACATAAAGGTATGGGACTAGTCAATGAGGTTTTTGATAAAGAAGAGCTTAATAAGCTAGCTGGTAATATTGGTGTGGGACACGTTAGATATTCAACAGCTGGTAGCAGTACAAGAGAGAATGCACAGCCACTTGTTTTACACTATATTAAAGGTACACTTGCTTTAGCCCATAATGGAAATTTGGTCAATGCACCAGAGATTCACGATGAGTTAGCAAAAGATGGTGCAATTTTCCAGACAACAATTGATTCAGAAGTTATTGCTTATTTAATTGCAAGAGCTCGTGCAAAAGTGGGCACCGCAGAAGAAGCAGTAGCAAAGGCGATGACCAAGATTAAAGGGGCTTATTCCATGGTTATTATGAGTCCAAGAAAATTAATTGGTGTTCGTGACCCATTTGGATTTAGACCTTTATGCATTGGTAAAAGAGATAATACGTATGTGATTACTTCTGAAACTTGTGCACTAGATACGATTGGTGCAAAATTTATAAGAGATGTAGAACCAGGTGAAATTGTAACCATTGATAAAGATGGCAATATTCATTCAGATAAGAGTATGTGCTTAGTTGAAAAGCCATCTGCTAGATGCGTCTTTGAATATATTTATTTTGCAAGACCTGATAGTTATATTGATGGTGTTAGTGTTTATGGCTCAAGAATTAAAGCAGGACGCTTACTTGCAAAGGATTCACCAGTTGATGCAGATTTAATTGTTGGAGTTCCAGAATCAGGAAATGCAGCAGCACAAGGCTATGCATTAGAATCAGGAATCCCATATGGAACTGCATTTGTTAAGAATGGTTATGTGGGACGTACTTTCATAAAGCCTTCACAGAGCAATCGTGAGAGCAGTGTACGTATCAAATTAAATGTATTAAAAGAAGCAGTAGCTGGCAAGAGAATTGTTATGATTGATGATTCGATTGTACGAGGTACCACTTCTGACCGTATTGTATCCATGCTTCGAGAAGCAGGAGCGAAGGAAGTACATGTAAGAATTTCATCACCGCCATTTTTACATCCATGTTATTTCGGTACCGATGTACCAGCAGAAGACCAACTAATTGCACACAATCGAACCGTTGAAGAAATTAGACAAATAATCGGTGCAGATTCATTGGCATACCTTAATGAAAATCGATTACTCGAATTATCAGAAGGACTTCCAATTTGTACTGCTTGCTTTAGTGGAAAGTACCCAATTGCTCCTCCAACACAAGATATTAGAGGAGAATTTGAAAAATAAACAAAGAGAGGAAAGATTCTATGACAGATCGTTATGTTAGCCCTTTATCTGAACGTTATGCAAGTCGTGAAATGCAATACATTTTTTCACAGGACAAGAAATTTAAAACTTGGAGAGAACTATGGATTGCACTTGCAGAATCAGAATATGAATTAGGACTAGATAGTATTACCCCAGAACAGATTGAAGAATTAAAAGCTCACAAAGATGATATCAATTATGATGTTGCAAGAGAAAGAGAAAAATTAGTTCGTCATGATGTTATGAGCCATGTTTATGCTTATGGTGTACAATGCCCGAAAGCAAAAGGTATTATTCATTTAGGTGCAACTTCTTGTTATGTAGGAGACAATACAGATATCATTTTAATGAAGGAAGCATTAGAATTAGTAAAGAAAAAATTAGTTTGTGTATTAGACGAACTTAGCAGATTTGCTGATAAATATAAAGATTTACCAACTCTTGCATTTACTCATTTCCAGCCCGCACAGCCAACAACAGTTGGTAAGAGAGCTACTCTTTGGATGATGGAGTTAAAACTCGATTTAGAAGATTTAGAATATGTGTTAGGAAGCCTTAAATTATTAGGTTCGAAGGGAACAACTGGAACTCAAGCAAGCTTCATGGAATTATTCAATGGAGACCATGAAAAAATCAAACAATTAGAGCAAAAGATTGCAACAAAGATGGGATTTGATGGTTGCTATCCAGTTTCTGGTCAGACCTATTCAAGAAAAGTAGATAGTAGAGTTCTTAGTGTACTTGCTGGCATTGCTCAGAGTGCACATAAATTCTCAAATGATATTCGTCTATTACAGCACTTAAAAGAAGTAGAAGAACCATTTGAAAAGAATCAAATTGGTTCATCAGCAATGGCATATAAGAGAAATCCAATGCGTTGTGAACGTATGGCTTCTTTATCAAATTATGTAATGGCTGACCTTATGAATCCAATGCTTGTAGCTTCTACACAGTGGTTTGAACGTACTTTAGATGATTCTGCTAATAAGAGACTTAGTGTACCAGAGGGCTTTTTAGCAATTGATGGTATTCTAGATTTATATTTAAATGTTGTAGATGGATTAGTTGTTTATGATAAGGTTATTACAAAGCATTTAATGGCAGAACTTCCATTTATGGCAACTGAAAATATTATGATGGACGCGGTAAAAGCTGGTGGAGATAGACAAGAACTTCATGAAAAGATTCGTACACTTTCTATGGAAGCTGGACGCAATGTAAAAGAAAGAGGTCTTGACAATAATTTATTAGAGTTAATTGCAGCAGATGAATCATTTGGACTTAATTTAGAAGATTTACAAAAGACAATGGAACCTTCTAGATATACAGGTCGTGCAAAGGAACAGGTAGAATCTTTCTTAGCAGAAGTGATTGCACCAATTCTTGAAGAAAATAAGGAATTGTTAGGCGAAAAGGCACAGATTAATGTCTAATAAGAAATTAAAACAAATTTTGGCATGGATTGGGATTGCACTTTTAGTGGGACTATACCTACTTACCTTTATTAGCAGTTTATTCCATTCTAAATTTGCGACACAGTTATTTTATGCATCGCTTTATGCAACGTTTTTTGTACCCGTTGTTTTATACGGATGTATGATGATTATTAAATATTTAAAAGGAGACGACTCGGATTGAGTCGTCTTTTTTGATAAAGGTATTGATTTTATCAAAAAGTTCCTTTATACTAGGGTGTTGTATAGTTAATGACGAAATACAATTAATAATACATTTGGAGGTATTTTCATGGTTAGAGCAGTTGTTGGTTGTAATTGGGGCGATGAAGGTAAAGGTAAAATTACCGATATGCTTGCACAGGAGGCAGACATTGTTATTCGTTTCCAGGGCGGAAGCAATGCCGGTCACACCATTATTAACGATTATGGTAAATTTGCATTACATCTATTACCATCTGGTTCTTTTAGCAGTAAAACAACCAATATTATTGGTAATGGAGTTGCTTTAAATATTCCTAAATTGTTTGAGGAAATTGAAGAAATTAAGAAACGTGGAGTTCCGGCTCCTAAGATTTTAGTATCTGATAGAGCACAGGTACTTATGCCATATCATGTTTTATTTGATACTTATGAAGAAGAACGTTTAGCTGGTAAATCATTTGGTTCTACAAAGTCAGGTATTGCACCATTTTACTCAGATAAATTTGCTAAAATTGGTATTCAGGTAAATGAACTATTTGATGAAGCGACTTTAAATGACCGTGTAGAAAAAATCGTAACACTTAAGAATGTAATGTTAGAGCATTTATATCACAAGCCATTATTAGTAAAAGAAGAAATTATGGCTACATTACATGAATATAGAGATATGGTAGCACCTTATGTTTGTGATACCGGTCTTTACTTACACAATGCAATTAAAGAAGGTAAGAATATCTTATTAGAAGGTCAGTTAGGTTCATTAAAAGATCCTGATTTTGGTATTTATCCAATGGTAACTTCTTCTTCAACTATTGCAGCTTATGGTGCAATTGGTGCAGGTATTCCACCTTATGAAATCAAAAATATCACTACTGTAGTAAAAGCTTATTCAAGTGCAGTAGGTGGTGGTGCATTCGTAAGTGAAATCTTTGGCGAAGAAGCAGATGAACTTAGAAGACGTGGCGGTGACGCTGGTGAGTTTGGTGCAACAACTGGTAGACCTAGACGTATGGGTTGGTTTGATGCAGTAGCAAGCCGTTATGGTTGTCGTGTACAGGGTGCAACAGAAGTTGTTCTTACTGTTTTAGATGTACTAGGATATTTAAAAGAAATTCCAGTATGTGTAGGTTATGAAATTGATGGTAAGGTAACAAAAGACTTCCCAGCAACTGCTTTACTTGAGAAAGCAAAACCTGTACTTAAAGTACTTCCAGGATGGAACTGCGATATTCGTGGTATTAAGAAGTATGAAGATTTACCAAAAGAATGTAGAGATTACATCGAATTTATCGAAAAAGAATTAGAAGTACCAATTAAGATGGTTTCTAATGGTCCTAAGAGAGATGAAATTATTTACAGATAAAGTTCTTGACAATTATTTGAAAACAGTTTATAATCTTTAACTAAGAAAAGACAAAGGCGTCTGATAAACACTATCAGTGCGTCTTTGTCTTTTTTTGTTTATTAGTATAATTTTTTCCCACACAATAAATCCTATTTTAAATAGGAAACCCCACACGTATATCAAAAAAGGCAACTCGGATAGAGTTGCTTTTTTTGTAGTATTGGGCTATAATCAAAATAAGCACTACAAAAAAGGATAGGTAACAAGATAAATGAATGAAAACTTATTTATGCAATTAATAGAAGAGTTAAAGGATAAGGCTGCTAGTCAGAATAATACCTTAACCTATGCTCAGATTCATGAAAGCATGAAAGAATTACAATTACCAGAGGATAAGTTACAAGCAGTTTATACTTATCTACAGGGAGAACGTATTAAAATTTCGGATGAAATAGAAAACAAGCCAAAACCTACTAAGAAGAAAAAAATGGCACCGGTTCGAGATAGCAGTCGTCTAAATATTCAAGAGACAGAGATTTATCGAACCTATATGTCAGATTTAGAAACAATCATCCCTTGTGAATTAGAAGAAATTGAAAAATTATGTACGTTAGTTCAAAACGGAGATGAGATGGCAAAAAGTCGTTTGGTAGAAGGTAGCTTATCAAGAGTTGCGCAGTATGCAAAAAAGTATGTTGGACGTGGAGTTCCTATTACGGATTTAATTCAAGAGGCGAATATGGCATTGATGCTCTATATTATGGAAGCAAAGTCTCATAATTATTGGGAAGCATTAGAAGCTGAAGTAGACCGTGCATTAGAGATGATGATTGAAGAATATCAAGGAAGCAATAGTATTAAAGAAAAGATTGCAGACAGGGCAAATCGTTTGCTTAAGGTTTCGGCAGAACTAGCAGATGAATTAGAACGTGAACCTACATTAGAAGAATTAGCACAGAAATTACACATTAGTGAAGATGAAGTACGAACGGTTATGAAGCATTCAATCAGTGCAATGAATATTGATGAATCTTCTTTGAGTTAATAAAGATGTACAAATGAGGGATAAAATACTAAAGACTTCAGAAAGAATTCTTTTTTGCATAATATGCATTAGTATGTATGCAATGATTTTTTATTGCATACAACAAAATAATGTGACACATATAGAATTTTTTTATGATATTGTAAAAGGTTGATATTATCTAGAAAATGGTAGAAAAATAGATATCACATTACTGGCAACAATTGAATCAACTAAAAAAGAGATAACAATCCAGCACAAGAAGAGATGGCAAGAAAGACCAATAAAGAACAGCAACATGGAAATTTGGCACAGATTATGGAAGGAAAAGATGTATTTATTGGTGTTTCAGCACCTAAGATTGTAACTGCTAAGATGGTAAGTACAATGGCAAAAAAAACAATTGTGTTTGCAATGGCAAATCCTACACCAGAAATTATGCCAGAGGAAGCGAAAGAGGGTGGCGCTTATGTAATTGCCACAGGTCGTTCCGATTATCCAAATCAGATTAATAATGTATTAGTATTTCCAGAAGTGTTTAAAGGAGCATTAGAAGCAAAGGCTACAGATATCACAGAAGAAATGAAAATTGCAGCCGTTTATGCAATTGCAAGTATTATTTCAGAAGATGAACTACGTGCGGATTATATTATTCCAGGGGCATTTGATGAGAGAGTCGCAAACGCAGTCGCAAAAGCAGTAAAGGAAAAAGCAATAGAACAGGGAATTACTAAGTAAAACTTAAAACTTTTAAATGAGCTATCGTATTTTCTGTAGAAAACTTCAGTGAAATAGGATAGCTCTTTTTTTATCTAGGAGGATTATTATGGCAGTAGCACAGATTATAGCAGTCGCAATATTTATTGTAATGTTTGCACTAATTATTTCAGAAAAATTTAAAAGACAATATGTAACTTTAACCTGTGGACTATTAACCTTAGTATTGGTATTTGGTGTTTGTATGAAAAGTGTCAATGCTATATTCGAAGTATTAAATATTCGAAGTATTTTTACGATTGATTTTTGGTATCAAGCCGGAGAAGTAAGTGAGAGTTCAATAGGAATTAACTGGGCAACGATTATTTTTATTTTAGGAATGATGGTTATGGTAGAGGGAATGGCAAAAGCAGGATTCTTTCATTGGCTTTGTATGACGATTGCAAAGTTAGTAAACTATCAAGTTATTCCAATTTTTATCTCATTTATGCTAATGTCTTCGATTTTAGCAATGTTTATTGATAGTATTACGGTAATTTTATTCTTAGCAGCAGTCTCTGTAGAACTTGCTAAGTTACTGAAGTTTAATCCAGTTCCGATGGTTTTAGCTGAGATTTTTTGTGCAAATCTTGGCGGTTCTGCGACGATGTGTGGAGACCCACCCAATATTATTATTGGAACGTCTCTAAGATATTCCTTTACCGATTTTATTACAAATACCGGTGTATTAGCAGGAATTTCCCTCATTTTTATTATCATTTATTTTTATTTCTGTTTTAGAAAGGAATTACGACCAACTCAAGAAATTGTTGGGAATATCGATTTAGACCCTAGTAAGGCGATTACAAATAAAAGATATTTTGTAATTAGTGCATTGATTTTCCTTTGTGCAATTGTCATGTTAGTTACTCATGCACAGACAGGTTTAACCGTTGCATTTATTGGATCCTTTATTGCGGTGATTACACTAATTGTAGCAGGAAAAGACGCATTAGAATTGCTAAAAAAGGTTGATTATGATACAATATTATTCTTTATTGGATTATTTGTAGTAGTTGGAGGACTCGAAGAAACTGGAATTTTGGAGATGATTGCCGAGTTTATTGGTAAGATTAGTGGTGGTAATCATAAACTTATGGTAGCGATTATCATTTGGATTTCAGCAGTAGCAAGTGCTTTAGTGGATAATATTCCATTTGCAGCAACAATGGTTCCAGTTATTAAATCACTTGCAGCAGCAAGTGGTATGCCTCTTTCTACTCTTGCATGGGTGCTATCAATGGGAACGGATATTGGTGGCAGTGCAACTCCAATTGGTGCTTCTGCTAATGTAGTGGGAATTGCAGAAGTAAACCGAGAAGGCTATCATGTTTCTTGGGGACAGTACTGTAAGAGTGCGATTCCAGCAACTCTAATTGTACTGATTATTTCCACAATTGGCATTTGGCTTCGATATTTTTAAGGAAGAAGTGAGTGTGAATGAATAATTTTATTATTGCAGTAAATGCAGTTGTTCCGTTTTTAGCTTATATTGCGTTTGGATATGGAATAAAGCTAAGTAAAATGGTGGATGAAGACTTTATGAGAAAATTAAATCAAATGGTCTTTAAAGCCTTTTTCCCGATTATGATGTTTTATAATTTATACGATAAAGATGATAGTACAACACTTGATAAGAATTAAATTTTTTTCAATTTGATTCCAAAATTGTTTATGGGATTCGATTTTAGTGTTAGAGGTAGATATAGTGGACCAGATTGAGTAGAAACAGAGAATGATAAAAAGAATTAAGAAACAGATTTTAAGTTGTTTTTTCATAACATCCCTCCTTGGTGATTTATAATTGTAGTTTAACAAAAAGAGCACAATTTGTCAATTAAAAAAGAGATGGGTGACCATCTCTTTTGATACAATTAGAACTTGACTACCTCAGGTTCTGCTGTAAAGGAACAAAATGTAGCTGTTGCATCTTCAAAGTAAAGAACAGTTGTATTACCATCGCCAGGTTTATACATTGCCTGTAAGCTAGGATAAGCATCAAGCATAGAGGTTTGGGCTTCAATACGTTCATCCACTACTAATTTACCACTAACACGAATCCATTTATCTCCAACCATTGCAGAAATTTCAGCTTTAGGATTTTTTTCAAGCTGTTTTGCAACGTCTTTTACTTTACCAGTCTGGATGTATAATTTACCATCAAAGATGTTAACAGTACCAAAAGGTCTTACTCTTGGTTGGTCATCTTCTACTGTTGCTAAATAGTAAGTATTAGCCTCTTTTAAAAAATCATTTACTTTTTGAATTGCTTCGTTTGCCATAAAAAAGTCCTCCATTCAACAAATATTCTTAGTCACAGTATACTATTTTTATGCTATAATGTCAAACGAGGGAGGAAGAAGAATGAATAATACAAATGATTTTTCAAAAGGTTCAATGTTAAAAAATATTTTAGTCATGGCAATTCCTCTAACGGTAGCTCAATTAGTTCAATTGCTTTACAACATTGTTGACCGAATGTTTATTGGTCTGTTATCCGATAACAGTTTAGCATTAACGGGAATGGGAATTTGTTTTCCAATTATCTCAATTATTAGTGCATTTAATATGTTGTTTTCGAGTGGAGGAGCACCGCTTTGTAGTATGGCAAGAGGACGAAGCGACATCAAAGAAGCAAAGAAGTTAATGGGAAATTGCTTTTCGTTGCTTATTATTACAGGAATTGTAATGATGATGGTTTGTTATATCTTTATGAAACCGATTCTATTTTTATTTGGAGCATCGGATGAAATTTATCCCTATGCATCTGAATATTTAACCATTTATTTACTAGGCACCTTATTTGTAATGGTAGGAGCTGGTATGAATAGTTTTATTAATTCACAAGGCTTTGCTAAAATTGGAATGGCTACCACTCTTATGGGTGCAATTTGTAATATTGTTTTAGACTTAGTATTTGTTGTATTCTTAAAGATGGGTGTTCGTGGAGCTGCGATTGCAACGGTAATTAGTCAAGGAGTTTCTGCGATTTGGGTTTTTCGATTCTTAACAGGAAAGAAGGCTTTATTCACATTAGATAAAGAATCTATGAAGTTAGATAACTCAAAGCGAGTATTAAAGATGACAGGACTTGGTGTATCTGGATTTGTAATGGCAATGACAAATAGTTTAACACAAATTATCTGTAATGCGACGTTGCAAAGCTTTGGTGGGGATTTATACGTTGGAATTATGACGGTATTAAATTCTGTTCGAGAAATTT
>CABUZU010000062.1 GCA_902496125.1 uncultured Lachnospiraceae bacterium | reverse complement strand
GACCACTGCCAGGTTTGGTTTTCATTAAATTATAGTCGATTTTTGCTTTATACTTACCGTATAACTCTAAATCGTCTTCGGTTAAATTCAACTTCTTAGCAATCTCTCGAATATCCTTTGGTGTTGCTTCCTGAGCGATTTCGATATCTGATTTAAATCCCATAATTTTGCCCTCCATATTTAAAAATTAAAAGATTTTGACTACAAAACCTGAGTCTTGCTAGCCGTAAGTTGCATTTATACTAACAAGAAAACCGCTTAAAAGATACAGAAACACCCCTATTCCAAAACTTTTAAACATTTCTCATGTTATACAAAACTACACCACCTCAATGTATACATAAAACCCTTGCTTATTTTATATATTTTTTTGAGATGGATAAATCTTTAACAATAATATATAATAGTTTTCCACAAAAATCAATAGGCAGTTTGTTTTTTTTTCACAAATATGATAATTCTACAAATTCCGTCTAAGTTTCTTTCCAAAAATAGATGTTTTTGTTAGTTCTAATAAAATTACTATTAAAAATACATAAATATTATCAATTTGACCTTGACTTTTTTTTGACAAAAACTTATACTATAGCCAAATCTTTTTTAGGCAAAGTAGAATGATATGCGGTAGTGTCTTTGGAACGGGGAGATGTCCAAAGAACGAATTGCTCACAGCAATGTGGGATGGCGGTATGTCATTCGCATCCCGTTGCTGCAGTGAGTGTTACACTTCCAGCTTCGAGTTTTGTTCGAGTTGAAGTGTATTTTTTTTGCATTTCTATTTTCTATCTGCTTTTAACGTGATGTTCCTGTCAAAGGTATCTTTTCTGTAGATACTTAAGCCTATAAATTATTTATATTTATTACTATTGTTTTATTGTGATACGATATTAGGAGGCTATAAATTACAGGAATTATTTTACATTGTTAGGGTTAAAGCAATTTTTTTTTGCAATTTCTTGCGATTTTCCTGTTTTTTTTACGTATCTCTTTATACCGGGATTGGAGGAATTTTTAATGATTGATAAGGAAAAAATTGAAACTGCTGTTAGACTATTATTAGAAGGTATTGGTGAAGATGTAAACCGTCCAGGTTTAATCGATACTCCTGATAGAATTGCTAGAATGTGTGAAGAAATCTTTGGTGGAGACGAAGCACGTGTTGCTAAGCATCTTTCAAAAACATTTGATTGTACTAACAATGATTTAGTATTAGAAAAAGACATTCCTGTATATTCTATGTGCGAACATCATTTATTACCTTTCTATGGAAAAGCTCACATTGCTTACATTCCAGATGGTAAAGTAGCAGGTCTTAGTAAACTTGCTCGTACGGTAGAAGAATATTCTCACCATGTTCAGTTACAAGAACAGTTAACTGCTCAAGTTGCTGATGCAATGATGAAATATTTAAAACCTAAGGGAGTTATGGTTGTTATGGAAGCAGAACACATGTGCATGACCATGCGTGGTGTTAAAAAACCTGGTGCTAAAACCATGACTTATATGTGCCGTGGTGTATTTGAAGAAGATAATGCTTTAGTTGACCGTGTACTTTGCATGATTCGCTAATCGTTAAGGTATTCAAATGGAACGAGTGGATAAAATTTTAAAACATCCCACCTTCATTTATGAACTTGCTAAAATTAATGAATTAGAAAAAGAACGTCGTTATTGCAGACATAGTATCATTCATCTTTTAGATGTTGCTAGAATTTCTTATATTTTTAATCTTGAAGAAAATGGTGGTCTTGCAAAAGACATTATTTATGGAACAGCTCTTCTTCATGATATTGGCAAAGGAATTCAATATGAAGATGGTACACCCCACAATATTTCTAGTGCTAATCTTGCAAAAGATATTTTACTAGATTGTGGATATACAGATGTTGAAAGTAAACAAATGTTAGAAGCAATATTGCTTCACAGAAAGCCCGTAGAGACAACAAATTATCTAGCACAGATTTTATACCGTGCTGATAAGAAATCTAGAGCTTGCTATAGTTGTGTTGCCTGTGAGGATTGTCACTGGGAACCGACTAAGAAAAATCTATCACTAGATTATTAGGAGATATGCTCGATGAAAATTGGAACAAAAGAATTTGATTTTACCAAACATACCTATATTATGGGTATTCTAAATGTTACACCTGATTCTTTTTCAGATGGTGGAAAATGGAACAACTTAGATGCTGCATTAAAGCACACCGAAGAAATGATTGCTGATGGCTGTGATATCTTAGATATCGGTGGTGAGTCCACACGTCCTGGCTACACTCTTCTTAGCGATGAAGAAGAAATTTCTCGTGTTGTTCCTGTTATTGAAGCCGTAAAGGCTCGTTTTGACATCCCGATTTCCCTTGATACTTATAAAAGTAAGGTTGCACAAGCTGGGGTTGATGCTGGTGCAGATTTAATCAACGATATCTGGGGTTGCAAATACGATAATAAAATTGCTGATGTCATTGCCAAATCTGGAGTAGCTTGTTGTTTAATGCATAACCGCAAAGAACCAGATTATAACAATTACTTAGAAGATGTCTTAACTGATTTAAAGGGTTGCGTTGACATTGCAAAAGCTGCCGGTGTAAAGGATGAACAAATCATCTTAGACCCAGGTTTAGGATTTGGTAAAACCTATGAAAACAATATGGAACTAATGAATCATGTTGAAATTTTACAAAAACTTGGTTACCCAGTACTACTTGGTACTTCTAGAAAATCTATGATTGGTCTTTCTCTTGATTTACCATCTGACCAAAGACTAGAAGGTACAATTGCTACTACTGTTATGGGAATTATGAAGGGTTGTCGTATTATTCGTGTACATGACGTAAAAGAAAATAAACGTGCAGCCATCATGACCGATAAATTATTAAGTTATTAAAAGGATACACGATATTAAATGGATAAAATCAACATAAAAGATTTGGTTGTATTTGCCAATCATGGTGTATTTGAAGCGGAGGCTATCCTTGGACAGAAGTTTTTAATTTCTGCCACTTTGTATACCGATACAAGAGGGGCCGGTCGTACCGATGAGCTTATAAATACCATTCACTATGGTGAAGTCAGCCAAGAAATCACAAAATATTTTAAAGAAAATCGTTTTCAGCTGATTGAAGCAGCTGCTGAACATTTAGCAGAACATCTGCTACTTACGTTTCCTTTAATTCAGGAAATTGAATTAGAAATCAAAAAGCCTTGGGCTCCTGTCTCATTGCCACTTGATACCGTTTCGATTTCAATCAAACGCGGTTGGCATATTGCATTTGGTGCACTTGGCTCAAACATGGGCGACAGTAAGGGATATCTTGATGGTGCCATTGAAGCACTAAAGGCAATACCCCAAATTCAGGTATTGAGCGTGTCCAGCTATATCCACACCGCACCATACGGCTACCTAGACCAAGATGAATTTTTAAACGGTGCCGTAATGTTGCGAACCCTGCTAACTCCCATCGAACTTTTGGACGTTTTTCAAAAGATCGAACAGGACGCTAACAGAGTTCGCAAAATCCACTGGGGACCTAGAACTCTGGATTTAGACGTTTTGTTCTATGATGATTTAATTATTAACAACGAACGACTTACCGTTCCACACGTAGAAATCCAGAAGCGTACTTTCGTACTAGAACCTTTAGTGGAATTGGCTCCTTGGTGGAGACATCCAATTTATCAAAAAACGGTGAAAGAACTTCTGGATGAGTTAACATCTCAGGAGGATTCACATGTTTCTAATGATTGATAATTACGATTCTTTTGTTTACAATTTAACTGCATATTTAAATGAATTAGGTCAGGAAACACTTGTTGTAAGAAATGATGCTATTACTTTGGATGAAATTGAACGATTACAACCAGAGGGTATCATCATTTCCCCTGGTCCTAAAAATCCTACAGATTGTGGAATCTGTGTTGACATTGTAAAACACTTTGCCAGCCAGATTCCTATTTTTGGTGTTTGCTTAGGTCACCAAGTCATCGGCTATGCCTTTGGTGCCGATATTATAAAAGGCAAAATGCCAATGCATGGTAAGGTCACTGATATTACTCATTCAGGAGAAGGTGTATTTACAGACCTTCCTAAGACTTACCCTGTTACTAGATACCATTCTTTAATTATTGATAAGAATACGTTACCAAATGAATTACAAATTGATGCTGTTTCAGAAGATGGTGCAATTATGGGAGTTTCTCATAAGCGATATCCGATTTACGGTGTACAATTCCATCCTGAAGCTGTACTCACTCACTATGGTCATGAATTATTAAATAATTTCTTAAACCTATGTAAAGAATGGAGGTGGGAAAATGAATCCGCTAGTTAAAAAATCTCCTGTTTTTTGTTCTTGTGCCGAAATTTTCCATATGCTTGATAAAAAAGATGCTGTCTTTTTAGATTCTTCTTTGCACAATAAATATGGCAAATATTCTATTATCGGGCTTCGCTGTTATCATTCCATCAAAAATGAATATGGAAAAGTAGTTATAAATGGCGAACAAACTAATCATGACTTTGAAGTATATTTAAAAACTTATTTAAAGGCAAATAAAATTGAAAATCACACTTCTCTTCCTATCATTGGCGGTGCCATTGGTTATTTTACTTATGATTACGGCCGTGAAAAAGAAGTTGCTACTAGACACGAAGACGAAGAGAAACTGCCTTATAGTATTTTAAACTTTTATGATAATTTCATTATCGAAGATCACGAAAACGGTGAGCTTTATCTTACTGCTTGCGGTAAATTAAAAGAAGCAAACGCTTCCTTAGCTGAACTTGAAGAATTTGTTGCTCGCGTGGCATCAAACCCACCGGATTTAACTTATAAAAAAACCGATTATCCAATCCGTGTTAGCGCTAATTTTGAAAAGCAAGAATATATGGACACCGTCGAACGTATGCGTCAATACATCATTGAAGGCGATATCTTTATTGCCAATATGACTCAAAAGCTAACGATTGAAAGTAATAAAGACCCCTATGAAGCATTCTTAAAATCACGTGCTATTAATCCAGCTCCGTTTAGTGGCTATTTTGACTATGGTGATTTTCAAATTGTATGTGCTTCACCAGAACGTTTTCTATTATTAAAAGATGGAAATGTTGAAACTCGTCCTATTAAAGGAACTAGAAAACGTGGTCAAACACCAAAAGAAGATCAAGCTCTAAAACAAGAATTAAAAGATTCTGGAAAAGACCAAAGTGAACTTCTAATGATTGTCGATTTAGAGCGAAACGATTTAAACCACGTCTGTAAAACAGGCAGTGTAAAAGTCACTGAAATGTTTGAGGTAGAAACCTATGCAACGGTTTTCCATTTAGTATCTACCGTTGTTGGAAAACTACCTGCTGATAAAAACATTGTCGACTTACTAGAAAGTGCCTTCCCTGGCGGTTCCATTACTGGTGCACCAAAGATTCGAGCAATGGAAATCATTGATGAACTTGAGCACAGTAGTCGCAATCTCTATACAGGTTCTATTGGATATATTGGTCTTGATGGAAATTGTGATTTTAATATCGTCATTCGTACCGCAGTTCACAAAGATTGTAAATATTATCTAGGTGTAGGTGGCGGAATCACTTATGAATCAGAGCTTGAATTTGAGTATGAAGAAACTTTACAAAAAGCAAAAGCAGTTATCGAAGCTTTAAGATAGGGGGGATATGATGTTAAACTTAGACGAAGGATATATGTTCGGGCTTGGAGCTTTTGAAACTATTGCCGTTTATCATTCTAAGCCCCTCCTTCTTTCTTATCATTTAGAACGATTAAAGAAGGCATTAGATTTCTTTTGTATAAAAAAGGAAATTTATGAAGAGGATGTATCTAATTTTATTTCTAATAATCAGATTGTAGATGGTGTTGTAAAACTTATGGTGTCAAAAGAAAATACTACTTTTACAACTAGAGAAAATCATTATACAGAAAAGGATTATGAGAAGGGATTTTCCCTTGATTTTTCTAAAATTAAGAGAAATGAATCCTCTCCTCTTACTTACCATAAGACGATGAATTATGGAGATAATATTTTAGAAAAACGTCTTGCTTGTACTAGAAACATTGATGAACCCATCTTTGTTAATAGCAAAAATGAAATCTGTGAAGGAGCTTGTAGTAATCTATTTTTTGTAAAAGATAGGCAGTTATTTACTCCTGCTACTTCCTGTGGTTTATTAGAGGGAACGTTACGAAGATATATTCTTACCAATTATCCTGTTACAGAAACCATTATTCATCCCGATGAAATTGATACCTTTGATGAAGCTTTTGTTACCAACGCTTTAATGGGGATTATGCCAGTTTCTAAATTCGAAGATCATACCTATTCTTCTCGTGAAATGACGAATGAAATTCTAAAAAAGTATCACGAAAGTATGAGTTTCTTCCTATTATAATATAACTACAAAAAGGCAAAGTGAATACTTTGTCTTTTTGTAATAACATTACTAAACCTTAACTTAAAAAAGATTTTAATAATTGTTTCGTATATGGATGAGTAGGATTTCTAAACACCTCATCTACTTCTCCTTGTTCTACAATTTCTCCTGCCTTCATTACTAACAATCGATCACACATTTGATAAATTACTCGTAAATCATGAGAAATAAACAACATCGAAATATGATATTCTTTTTGTAATTCTTTTAACAATTCCATAATCTGAGCTTGAATCGTTACATCGAGTGCTGAAACGGGTTCATCTGCAATGACAAATTCAGAACCTGCAAGAAGTGCCATTCCAATACTGACTCTTTGTCTTTGTCCACCAGAAAGTTCGGAAGGTCGCCTATTATAATACTCTTCACCTAATCCTATTTTTATTAACATCTGAACTACTTTTTCTCTGCGCTCATCCTTTGACAAACTGGTAAAATGACGAAGTGGCTCTTCCATTAACCAACCAATTCTCTTTGACGGATTGAGTGAACTATATGGATCTTGAAAAATCATTTGAGGATGTTTCGTATCTAACAGAATTTTACCTTCTCTATCAGGAATTAAACCTAAAATCGTCTTTGACAATGTAGTTTTTCCACATCCACTTTCTCCTACAAGTCCTAAGATTTCTCCTCTTTTCATCTGAAAATTAATATCATATAGAACCTGTTTTTTATTTTTTCCTTTACGATAAAAGACTTGTAAATGGTCAATTTCTAAAATATTATCCTTACTCATATGCTCTAATCCTATCTAGAATTTCTTCTGGTATTTTGGGAACTGCGTTAATTAAATTCTTTGTATATTCATGCTTAGGCTCTTTAAAAATCTGCTCAGTTTCTTCATCTTCTAAAATAACACCTTGATACATGACTAAAGCTCTACTACAAATTTTTTGCACTAATGAAAGGTCATGAGAAATAAATAATACCGCTGTATTGTTTTCTTTACTCATCTTTTGAAGAAGCGAGATAATCTGAGCCTGTACCGTTACATCTAATGCAGTCGTAGGTTCATCTGCAATTAACAGCTTTGGTTTCGAAATAAATGCAGAAGCAATCATTACACGCTGTCTCATTCCACCTGAAAGTTCATGAGGAAATTGGTGATAAATTTTTTCTACATCTGGAAGTTCTACTTGTCTTAAGGCTTCTAATACTCGATTTTTTCTTTCTGTCTTGGATAGATTTGTATGAAGTTTTAAGCTTTCTTCTACCTGCTTACCAATTCTCATCACTGGATTTAATGAGGTCATTGGTTCTTGAAAGACCATTGCAATCTCGTTACCCTGAATACGTCGAAGCTTATTACGACTAATCGTTAATAGATTCTGTCCTGCAAATAAAATCTCTCCTGCACTATTTGATGCATGTCTTTTCATAAGACCTGCAATTGCAAGTGCTGTCATTGTTTTACCAGACCCCGACTCTCCTACAATTCCTACGATTTCTCCTGGCTTTACATCAAATGAGATATGGTCTACCACTCGCTGCGGAAGCTTTTTATCATGAAAATCAATTGTCAAATCTTTTACTCTTAATAAATTTTCCATTATCCTACCTCATTAATCCCTTTCACGATTTCGTTGATTTAATGCATCACTAACTAGCGTAAATCCTAATACCAATGCAATTAATACCAAACCTGGAAAAATCGCAAACCACGGTGCCTTAAATAAATAAGACTGTGAATCAGAAAGTAAACTACCAAGACTTGCATTCGGCGGTTGAACACCAATTCCAAGATAACTCATACCTGCCTCTGCTAATACCGCATTGTTAAATCCAATTGCAAGCGCTGAAAGAAGAACCGAAATGGTATTGGGTAAAATATGGACAAACATAATTCTTAAATTACTAGCTCCCATAAGCTTTGCACTTCTTACATAGTCCATATTTTTTTGTTTTAAGAACTCTCCTCGTACAATACGAGCAAAACTTGGAATAAAAACAATTCCAAGTGCTAAAATAACATTGTTTTTACCAGGACCTAACACACTAATAAATACAAGTGCTACTAAAATACTTGGAAAAGATGAAACCGCATCATTAAAACGCATAATCACTTCATCAAAAATTCCGCCAAAATATCCTGTAAATGCACCAATAATGATCCCAAAAACTGTTCCAATCGCTACCGTGATTGTCCCTACATAGAAAGTGGTACCCATTCCTCTTACGACTCTGCAATAAATATCTCTGCCAAAATTATCTGTGCCAAAAATATGAGATAAACTTGGTGCCATTAATTTTTCACTTGCACTCATTGCATCTGGGTCATAAGGCATGTAAAAAACACTTAATAACGTAGCCCCTGCTAAAATTATTAAAAGCACCAATCCAATTGTTAAATTCAATCGATAAGTTTTCTTTCGTTTTGTTTTCATGTCTACTCTCCAATTCTAGGGTCTACTACCCTATAAAGTAAATCTGCAATAAGATTTGCAAGCAAAATAATCAATGCAATTAACATAATAATTCCTTGAACCACCGGATAATCCCTGTTTGAAATGGAAGTTACTAAAATCTTTCCAATTCCTGGAATTCCAAAGACTTGCTCTACAATAAAACTTCCCGCAATCATATCCGCAAATGCCATTGCTAAAAATGTAATGACTGGAATCATTGCATTTCTAAGAATATGTCCGTAAAAAGCACCATTTAACGTATTTCCTCTACTAAAAGTAGTTCTAACATATTCTTTATTCATTTCTTCACCCATCGAACCACGAAGTAATTTAAATACCATAGCTGCTTTTGGAAGTCCAATTGCTAGAGCTGGACAAATCAAATATCCAATAAATCCAATCTTACTATCCGTATAAGAAACATATCCTCCTGGCGTAAACCATTTTAAAATTAATCCAAATACATAGGTCATAATAATTCCTAAAAAGAAAGATGGTATTGCCATTGTAAATTGAGATACAATCTGTAAAATCGAATCTAACAATTTTCCTGCATGTTTCGATGCTAAAATACCAAGTGGAATGGACACTATAACCATGACAACCATGGATAATAATGCCAAGCTTAATGTAACTGGAAACTTATCTACAATTAATGATGAAACTGGTTCGTTGTAAACATAAGAAGTTCCAAAATTACCTATAATAAAATTTTTAAGCCAGTTTAAATATTGAATGAGCAGAGGGTCATTTAGACCCATCTGCTCACGAAGTGCTTCTAAACGTTCAGGAGTTGCAGAAGTTCCAAGCATTGTAGAAGCTGCATCTCCTGGTATTAGCTGAAAGGCAAAAAAAGCAATCAGCGAGACAATAAATAATGTAATAATAAATGATACTATTTTTCTTAGGGTATACTTCATGCTATTCTACCTTTCTTAATAAATCCTATTTTTTATAAATCTTAGACATATCCTGTACATATAGTGGATAGAATACATAGCCACCATAAGTATTTCTAAGTGCAACAAGGTTTGCCATATCTTGAATATAAACACTTGCTGCTTCTTCTGTTAAGATTTTTTCACATTCTTTATATAACTGTGTTTTTTCATTGTCATCTACAGTTGCCTGTGCCTTTTTAAAGGTTTCATCATATTTCTTGCTAGCGAAATTAAAGCAGTTATTAGAAGCATCGGACTGATATCTTGCCAATAATGCAGAAGCGGTTAATGTAGATGCATCAAAACCTACTACTGTAGATTGATATTTTTTACCAGCATATACATCACTTAACCAACTACTCCATTCAATTTGCTGAATCTTAGCAGTTACACCAATTGCTTTTAACTGTTCTACTAAAACCTGTGCAGTATCAATATGTGGCTGATAGTTTGAAGGAACAGTAATTGTCATTTCAAATCCATCTGGATATCCAGCCTCTTTTAAAAGCTCTTTTG
Source organism: uncultured Lachnospiraceae bacterium (assembly GCA_902496125.1). Classification (GTDB taxonomy): domain Bacteria; phylum Bacillota; class Clostridia; order Lachnospirales; family Lachnospiraceae; genus TWA4. Next base: position 1,292 of record CABUZU010000062.1, on the reverse strand, counting down.
CCTTATTTACATCCTGTGTATATACATTTGCTAAATCTTCTACATAATATTTACTAAATGTTGGGAACATTGCAGAACCAATTGCAGTTCCCTTACCACCTGCCATATAGTCCATAATTTCTTGACGATTAATTGCATAAGAAAGAGCCTGTCTTACTTTTACATCATCAAATGGCTTTTCTGCATTATTTAAATACAATGCCTGTACTAAGTTCATTGTACCTTCTTCGACATTAAAGTCATCTTTTGAAAGCTGGTTGCTTTGGTCATCGGTAATTCGACAATACATATCAATAGAACCACCGTTTAAATCCATTACAATCGAATCGGTATCAGATTCAATTTTAAAGGTTACTTTATCTAAGTAAGCCTTATCGCCCCAATAATCATCAAAACGTTCTACTACTACATTTTCCTGTGCTGAACGAGATACATATTTAAAAGGACCAGTACCAATTACATTCGATTCTGGATTTTTATTCGAAGCTGGGATAATTGCCTTATCAAAATAAGGTAAAAATTCTGTATTTGCTTCTTTTAATGTGATTACAATAGTCTTGTCATCAGTACTTTCAATTTTATCAATATTGGAATATTCAGGAACTAATGCCTCTCCATTTGAGTCATCTTTACATCTGTTGATTGAATAAATCACGTCCTCTACTGTTACATCACTGCCATCATGGAATTTTACACCATCTCTTAATGTGAAAGTATAAGTTTTTGCATCATCACTAATCTTATAATCGCTTGCAACAGCTGGAACATAATTTCCAGTAGAATCAGGCTTTACTAAGCCTTCAAAGATATTAAACAATACTTCTCTAGTTCCTGCCGCTTCTGCCTTATGAGGGTCAAGACTATCTAAATCCTGAGGAATACCTACTACAATTTCCCCACCTTGCTTAGGGGTCGTTGTTGATGAGCCTTCGGTTTCCTTGCTAACAGCCGAAGTTGTACTTTGGTCTGCTGCTAAACTGCTTCCTTCTGTTGCCTTACCGCTAGTTTCACTGTTGCTACCACCTGAACACGCTGTCAGTGCAGTTGCCATGGAAAGTGCAGTTGCAAATAGAAGAACTTTTTTGAACATCTTTTTCATTGTTTTTTAATCTCCTCTTTTTTTTGGATTTACACTATTTTATTACCTAGGCTATTGTATCGAATATATGCTAAAAAATCAAGTATAAAATAAGGTAAGGTCAAAAAGTTTTCTGACCTTACCTTAACTTTATTTTTCTTGGAATGCTCTCATCATATTGGGAATAAATTGTTTCTTTCTCGATACCACACCT
>CABUZU010000061.1 GCA_902496125.1 uncultured Lachnospiraceae bacterium | reverse complement strand
TTCTGGGCAATTTGGAGACATTTCCTTTAATTCTGCAATGCTTCCGATTGCATGTCTCTTGCCACATTCACATTCCCAAATTGGAAGTGGAGTTCCCCAATAACGGTTACGGCTAAGACCCCAATCTTGTACGTTCTCTAACCAATCACCAAAACGACCTTTACCAATTGATTCTGGTACCCAGTTAATCGTATTATTATTTTTAATTAATTTATCTTTTACTGCTGTCATCTTGATGAACCAAGATTCTCTTGCATAGTAAATTAACGGAGTATCACATCTCCAACAGAATGGATAATCATGTTCAAACTTAGGAGCTGCAAATAATTTACCTTCTTTATCTAAGTCTACTAATACCTTAGGGTCTGCATCTTTAACAAATAAACCAGCATAAGGAGTTTCCTCAGTCATATCACCTTTACCATCTACAAACTGAACAAATGGTAAGTCATATTTACGACCAACTTTCGCATCGTCTTCACCAAATGCAGGTGCGATGTGTACGATACCAGTACCATCTGACATGGTTACATAGGTATCACAAGTTACAAAATGACCTTTCTTATTTTGCTTTTTCGCACTTTCACCAGCGCAAGCAAATAATGGTTCGTATTCTTTATATTCTAAGTCCTTACCAACATAGGTTTCTAAGATTTCATACTTACCTTCACCTAATACCTTATCCAGTAAAGCATTTGCCATATAATAAGTATAACCATCTTCTGCCTTTACTTTATTATAAGTTTCTTCTGGATTTACACAAAGTGCAACGTTAGAAGGTAATGTCCAAGGAGTTGTCGTCCATGCTAAGAAATATGCATCTTCTCCAACTACTTTAAAACGTACAATTGCAGAACGTTCTTTTACTAATTTATAACCCTGTGCAACTTCGTGGCTAGAAAGTGGAGTACCACAACGTGGGCAATAAGGAACAATCTTAAATCCTTTATAGAGTAATCCTTTTTCCCAAATCTTCTTTAATGACCACCATTCAGATTCAATAAAGTTATTGTCATAAGTTACATATGGGTTCTCCATATCAGCCCAAAAACCTACGGTATCAGAGAAACTTTCCCACATTCCTTTATATTTCCAAACACTCTCTTTACAATGTTTAATAAATGGTTCTACACCATATTCTTCAATCTGTTCTTTACCATCTAAGCCTAATTTCTTTTCTACTTCAAGCTCTACAGGAAGTCCGTGAGTATCCCAACCTGCCTTACGAGGAACCATTGCTCCCTTCATTGCATGGTATCTAGGAATCATATCCTTAATTACACGAGTTTCTACATGTCCAATATGTGGTTTACCATTGGCTGTTGGTGGTCCATCATAGAATGTATAGGTAGGACCTTCCTTTCTAGAATCAATACTCTTCTGGAAAATATGATTATCAGCCCAAAATTTTAAAACTTCTTTTTCTCTTTCGACAAACTTTAAGTCTGTTTGTACTTTCTTGTACATAATAACCTCCTTCTTAGTGGTGTATAAAAAGAAAAGGTTCCGTCCGAAAAGGACGAAACCTAAATATTTCGCTATAACCACCCAATCTAACAATTGTGTTTCCGATAACGGGGAACTGCCGGCACAACCTGTGTTCATTCGAACTTTCTAAGTCTGCAACTCTAGAGTGATTTTCAACCTACGTTTCTTTACTAGGCTTACACCACCCCTAGTTCGCTGTGAAAGAAAACTTGTAGACCTACTGTCTCTTTCTTCGTTTTTATCAGATGATACCAGATTGTTTCGCACTACGTGCTCACACAATCTTCAAAAACATTCATAAATTCGCACATTTTTCTATGAAAAATGGCTATTTATTCATGTTTTTGGCGAGTCCCAAGGTGTAAATCTTCTGCAAGCAAGCTTGCATTAGATTATACCTTTCGACCCTGGTATCACAAATTAATTAAACTATGGTGATTATTATAAATATGAAATTTTAATCTGTCAAGGGAAAGATTGAATATTATTTAACATCAATCCAATCTGTTACCCATTCACCTGTTGTAATACACCAAAGACGTTTTTGTTCCTTACCTTTATAAGTACGATAATACCATCTATATTCATAAGTAAGAGGCATCACGCCTTCTTCATTTGTTGTAATTTGTGTTTCAACAGGAGTTGTAGTTTCTTGTGCATAAACAGGAAGCATAGGTAAAGCTGTGCTAGTTATCATTAGTGCGAATAATGCAGATATAATACGTTTTTTCATTTACTAGATTCAAACCTTTCTAAACTGTTATAAGGTGGGTTTTGTATTTCTTCTTTAGATAAGATATCTCGTTGAAGTCCATTTTCATCAATATAAACATATTTACCATTTGATAATTCTAATAAAAACGGCCTTTCTTCCTTTCCTTCTCTAACATTTTCACCTTCTATTTCACTGATATTAGGCAATGTTGCTGGTTGAATTACAACAGTATAAGAAGCGAGAAAGATCAATAGACATAAAATAGCTACCAAAGAAGTTTTCTTCCATTCGATTCCTCGATATGGTTCTCTTAACAAAGCAACCCTTTGTTTAAAGTATCTATTCAATGTAGTTCCTGCAAATCCCGCTGGTAACTCTTCATCATATCGTTTCTTTGTTAGTGCATAATAAATTGCACTAATATATGCAACTTCTTCCTTATCCGATAGATTACAGTAAACACTTTTATCGCATCTTAATTCCGTCAATTGCACAATATTATTATATAAAAAGTATACAACTGGATTCCACCATAATAGACATTTTAGAAACTGAAAGAACAATCGAACCCATAAATCGTGCTCCATGAAATGATTAATTTCATGAAGGAGAATACATTTTAATTCGTCGTCTGTAAGTGAATAGGTATCTTTCGGTAATAGAATATGTATATGAAAGTACCCTACACAACTTGGAACATTGCATTCGCTTGTCTTAGCTAAAGTAGCAGTACCCTTATATCCCATATCTTGTAATAATTTTGTACATGTTTTTACTTCCCTATCACTATTTGCTATTGGAATTGCCCTATTTTTTATACCATTTAAAATGATAAACTGCTTTACTAGAAGTATTAGAGTAATAACAACTCCAATGCCCCAAACTGCAAATATGCAATCACCAATCCTGCTTTTTAAAACTTGTTGAAAAAATGGATATAAATACCATGAATGATATTTCTTGAAATTGATAATTTCAATTGGAAAAAATATCCTTATTACAGATAAAAATAATGGGATTAAATACCATAGAATACGAGGTCTTCTATTTTTATCAAATATCAAATTAATGATAACAACAGAACTAGTAAAAAATAGAAGACTCATCACTACGGAGTATCTTGTTACTACCATATTGCTACGCTTCCTCATAACTTTATTATTTATTATGATGTGAATTACATTTGTTTATATTATAAAAGTAATATTCATCATCGTCAATCTAACTAACAGTGTTTTCTCTATAGCTCGTAGTGTATGGTATTATTTCTTGCTTAACTGTGCTTTCTTTTCATCTAATAAATCTTTTAATTCGTCGATAACTTCTTCATCAACACCTTTGCGATTTACTAAAGCTGCTACTATATTTAATACACGTTCCTTTGGAGTCTTTCCTGGTGCAACATCATTTACACACTGTGCAATGTATTCATCTTGGCTAATTGCTGCTTCATAAGTACGTGCATAACGTACAGATTCATCTGTGATTTTTAAGATACCTTTGGACTGCATACTGTTAAGAATTAAATGAATGGAAGCTGGATTCCAAGTTCTTCCTTCTGTCCCATTTAAAATTTCCTGTCTAGATAATGGTTTTTCAGATCCCCAAATTAAATCCATTATTTGACGTTCATTCGCTGTTAATTGTATCATTTTACATCAACCTCTTTCTATTTTTTTAGTAAACATATTCCGTCTTTAGTATATAACTAAATGTCACATTTTGTCTACTACATTTTTAAAAAAAACTTTATAAATTCATCTAATTATGCTATACTAAACAAAAAAATTACAAAAAAGAGGAGGTTTTATGATTCGTACAATTCTTGTAGTGCTATTAGTCGCACTATTCTTAATTTTTACAACACCATTTCGTTTCATATTAACTAAAATTAATGGTAATTCCACTAAAACTGAACTTCTACTCTTACACATGGCACAACGCATATTTAAAGCAGTTTTATTTTTAAGTGGCACAGAAGTTATTATTAAAGGAAGAGAAAATATTCCTGATGATACAGCGGTGCTTTACGTATCTAATCATCGTGGTTTTTTTGATATCGTTGTTGGATATTGTCAAGTAAAGGGTACTTGTAGTTTTATTGCTAAAAAAGAACTTGAAACTATCCCTCTCTTATCAAGTTATATGACTGCTCTTCACTGCCTCTTTTTAGACCGTGAAAATTCAAGAGAAGGATTAAAGACAATTCTTGCTGCAATTGACCTCGCTAAAAATGGTCATTCTATTTGGATTTGTCCAGAAGGTACACGCAGCAAAACAAAAGAGATGTTACCATTTCATGAAGGTAGCTTAAAGATTGCATCAAAAGCAAATTGTCCAATTATTCCTGTCGCTATTACAGGTACAGACGATGTATTAGAAAATCATTTTCCATTTATTAGACCTACTAAGGTTACTATGACATTTGGTAAACCTATTATTGTAAATACTCTACCAAGACCTGAACAGAAAGCACTTGGTAGTTATACACAAAACATAATTAAAGAGATGTTAGAGGAGGCATAACATGGGTGGCTTTTTTGGAGTAGCTTCAAAATCAAATTGTGCATTAGAGTTGTTTTATGGAATTGACTATCATTCACATTTAGGAACAAGACGTGGTGGTATGGCAGTTTATGGCGAGGATGGTTTTCAACGAGCCATTCACAATATTGAAAACTCACCATTTCGTACGAAATTTGAACGAGACGTGGCACAAATGAATGGAAACCTTGGGATTGGTTGTATTTCCGATTATGAACCACAACCACTACTCATTCAATCTCATTTAGGTAGTTTTGCAATTACTACGGTTGGAAAAATTAATAACTTAGATGAACTGTTAAAGAGTGTTTATGAAAATGGACACACACATTTTCAAGAAATGAGCAGTGGACAAATCAATGCAACAGAACTTGTTGCCTCTCTTATTTGTATGAAAGATTCAATTGTAGAAGGGATTCAATATGTTCAACAGATAATTGATGGTTCTATGACACTTTTATTAATGACCAAAGATGGCATCTATGCTGCACGAGATAGAATGGGTAGAACACCTGTTGTAATTGGTAAAAAAGACGATGGATATTGTGTTGCATTTGAATGCTTTTCTTATGTAAATTTAGGTTATACCGACTATAAAGAACTTGGACCTGCTGAAATCGTATTTATCACACCGGATAAGGTTGATATTTTAAGTCCAGCAAAACAAGAGATGAAGATTTGTTCGTTCCTTTGGGTTTACTATGGATATCCGACTTCATCCTATGAAGGAATTAATGTAGAATCTATGCGCTATAATTGTGGTAGTATGTTAGCAAAAAGAGATGCTGGTAATGTAGAACCTGATTTAGTAGCTGGTGTCCCAGACTCTGGTATTGCCCATGCGATTGGCTATGCAAATGAATCTGGTATTCCCTATGCTAGACCATTTATTAAATATACTCCAACTTGGCCTCGTTCCTTTATGCCAACCAATCAAGAACAGAGAAATTTAATTGCAAGAATGAAATTAATTCCGGTAAAGGCTTTAATTGAAAATAAGAAATTATTATTGATTGATGACTCCATCGTTCGTGGCACACAGCTTCGCGAGACTACCGAATTTTTATATCAAAGTGGTGCAAAAGAAGTTCATATTCGTCCAGCTTGCCCACCTTTATTATATGGTTGTAAGTATCTAAATTTCTCTCGTTCAAAATCCGATATGGATTTAATTACACGACGAGTAATTAGAGACCGCGAAGGTGACAATGTTTCCAAAGAAGTTTTAGAAGATTATGCAAATCCTTGCAGTAAAAACTATGCACAGATGTTAGAAGAAATTCGTAAGATTCAAAACTTTACAACCCTTCGCTATCATCGCTTAGATGACTTAGAAGAGTCTATTGGAATTTCTCCATGTAAACTATGTACCTATTGTTTTAGTGGAAAAGAATAATACATACAAAGTGGCATACGCATGTGATGCCACTTTTTTACAATACTGGTGATAACAATCTAGAAATTTGTTCTCTAATTCGTATAAATAAGCTCCTAGAATTATAACTTTCTTCTTTTATTTCTTTACAATGTTCTAGATCATTCTTAAAGATTTCTTCCATCTCCATTGTAGTGTTCTCATCGTAAATAATTGCATTGACTTCAAAATTTAAATTAAAACTACGAATATCCATATTTGCTGTTCCATAACAGCAGACTAATGAATCACAACAAATTCCCTTAGCATGTAAAAATCCATCTTCATACGTATAACATCTACCACCTGCTTGAATTAATTCACCGGCATAGGAATAGGTTGCCCAATATACAAATGGATGGTCCGGTTTACATGGAATCATTAGTCTAACATCAACACCAGAATTTGCAGCAATTTTTAATGCAGATAAAATCGCATCATCTGGAATAAAATACGGTGTTTGAATATAAATATGGTCTCTAGCTGCTAATATAAGCTGTAAATAAGTGTCTCGAATCGACGGAGTACTAGAGTCTGGCCCACTAGCAATAATCTGAATTCCTTTATGAGCACCTGTATGCTCTGCATCGACAACATGTTCAAGATATTTTTTATCTGTAAACAAATTCTTTTTCGCTGCAAAGTTCCAATCAAGTGCAAATCGAATTTGAAGTCCAATAACCGACGGGCCCCATAATTTTAGATGCGTATCTCTCCAATGTCCAAAATACTCATTTTTAGATAAATATTCTTTGCCGACATTAAATCCACCTACATAGCCTACTCTTCCATCAATGACAACAATCTTTCGATGATTTCGATAATTGACGCGCAGATGAAACCATTTAAGAAGAGCAGGAAAGAATACCGCAACTTCAATTCCGGCCTCTTGTAATTCCTTCATCACATGGCTAGGCATCATTCGACATCCCATCGCATCATAGAGGACACGAACTTCAACGCCTTCTTTTACCTTCTGCTTTAGAACCTTTGAAATCTCAGCAAATAACTCATCATTTCTAATGATATAATATTCAAAATGGATATACTTTGTCGCCTTTTTCATTTCATTGATTAAATCGCCGAATTTATCTCTTCCATCTGTAAAAATTCTTATATCATTGTTATTCGTAAAAACAGCACCTGTCGAATTTAGATTATACAGCGTAAGATTTAAAAAGCTATCTTTTTCCACCCTATCAGAAGGTTCTTTTTCAATTAGCTGATGAATTTTTTGTGATTGATATTGAATCGGTTCTGTTAAACTGTCTTCAATTTCCTTGACACGAAACATCTTACTTTTATGGAAATCTTGACAAATTACTAAATACAAAACAAACCCTACAATTGGAAGAAAATAAAGAACCATAAGCCACGCCCATACCGAAGTGGGATTTCGTCGCTGAAAGAAGACAATAATAATAGAAAGTATAATATTGATAAAGAATAAATTATGCCAAATCCAAAGCCAGCTATCATAAACTGTATTTAAAATTGATAATACCATTTTGACCTCAACATCATATTTAATAGAGAGGCGATAAAAGCCTCTCTATTATATTTTTACAATAATGCACGACTTAATACTTCACTCATGTCTTTTACATAAATGATATCCATTCCCTTTGTAATTTCAGAAGATAATTCGGAAATATCTGGGCGATTCTTTGCTGGTACTAAGACGTGATGAATATCAGCCATCTTTGCTGCTAATAATTTTTCTTTTAAGCCACCAATTGGAAGAACACGACCACGAAGTGTTACTTCTCCTGTCATTGCAAGGTCTGCATAAACCTTTTGCTTGGTAACGGCAGATAAAATAGCAGTTGTCATCGTAATACCTGCACTTGGTCCATCTTTTGGCACTGCTCCTTCTGGAATATGTAAATGAATGTCATTCTCCTCAAAGAAGTTTTTCTCAATTCCATATTCACTAGCAACGGAACGCACATAAGTAAGCGCTAATTGAGCAGATTCTTTCATGACATCACCCATCTGACCAGTCAATTGAAGCTTACCTTTACCTGGAGTAACATTTACTTCAATTTCTAGTGTATCTCCTCCTACGCTTGTCCATGCAAGACCACGTACGATACCAACTTGGTCTTCTGTATTTGCTTTTTCATAAGTAATCTTTTCAATTCCAAGATACTTCTCTACACTAATTTCTGTAATTTTTACCTTTTCCTTGCCCTGTTCTAATACTTCTCGAACTACCTTTCGACAAATCTGTGCAATTCTTCTTTCTAGTCCACGTACACCTGCCTCACGAGTGTAATTGTGGATGATCTTTTGAAGTCCCTTTGTCGTAAAAGTTAACTGGTCTTTGGTAAGGCCATTCTTCTCTAATTGCTTTGGAATTAAATGGTCTTTTGCGATATGAAATTTTTCATTTTCTGTATAGCTAGAAACATCAATAATTTCCATACGGTCAAGTAATGGTCTTGGAATCATAGACTTATCATTTGCTGTTGCAATAAATAACACGTTGGATAAATCAACAGGTAATTCAATGAAATGGTCTTTAAACTGTGAATTTTGCTCAGAATCTAAGACTTCTAGTAATGCAGAGGATACATCTCCCTTATAATCACTACTTGTTTTATCAATTTCATCAAGTAGCATTAATGGATTACTTGTACCTGCTTCTTTTAATCCTTTTGCAAAACATCCTGGCATCGCTCCAATATAAGTTCTTCTATGACCTCTAATTTCAGCCTCATCTCTTACACCACCAAGACAGATGCGAACGTATTTTTTATTTAACGCACGAGCTACAGACTTCGCAATGGAAGTTTTACCAGTTCCTGGAGGGCCTGCTAAACAAATAATTGGTGCATCCCCTTTCTTAGCTAAAGCACGAACAGCTAAATATTCTACTACACGTTCTTTTACTTTTTCTAAACCATAATGGTCTTCATTTAAGATTTCCATTGCATGAACAGTATCATTATTATCCTCAGAAGTATGGTCCCATGGAAGTTCTAATAAAGTTTCAACATAATTTCTGATTACCGTTGCTTCTTGACTTCCATTTGGCATCGAACGAAATCTTTTAATTTCTTTCTCAATCTTTTCTTTTACTTCATCCGATGCTTCTAGCTCTTCTAATTGTTTCTGATATACGTCTGCTTCTTGGTCATTACTTACATCTTCACCTAATTCTTCACGAATGACCTTCATCTGTTCTCTTAGGATGTATTCTTTTTGACTCTTGTCGATTCTTTCTTTTACTTTTTGCTGGAATTCTTTTTTAAATTCATTAATTGCAGCTTGCTTACGTAAAAGTCCATCCACTAAGATATACAATTCTTCATACGTTTCTTCTTCAAGTATCTTTTGCTTATCTTCTGGTTCAAAAGGAATGAGCATTCCAATCTCTTTTAATAACTCATCTAGCTTTTTGATCGTCATCATATGTGGAATTGCTTGCTTGCCAAATTGATTATCCATACTAAATTGGTCAAGGTCTTCTTTTAGGATTTGTAGCATTGCTTCTTGGCGACAGTAATCTAATTCCTTATTAATATCGCCACGAGGTATAAAGTCAATATCTCCAACTAAATAAGGTTCTTCGTCAATTAGTTCATTGATGCGACAACGTTCTAATCCTTCTACCATAATACGAATAATATTGCCCTGCATCTTAATTAATTGCTTTACTCGTACTAAGGTTCCAATTTTTGATAAATCGTTAAATCCTGGGTCTTCGACTTCTGGATTTTTTTGCATAGATAAGAATACCTTCTGGTCACTCATCATTGCCTTTTGTGCCGCTTCAATGGATTTCTTTCTGCTAGCATCAAAATGTATAACCATTCCTGGTAAAACAGTCAATCCTCTCAATGCAATTACTGGAAAATTCATCTATTTTCCCTCCCCTCAATTTTAAATAAGCAGGAGCTTACGCTCCTGCTGGTTTCATTTTTGCATGATAAGTGTTTACTTCGTCAGTACGATAAGTTAAAACAGGTTCTCCTGTTCCCTCTACTACTTCCTTCGTAATCCTACATCTTCCTATATTGTCATCAGATGGAATTTCATACATCACATCCATCATGATACTTTCCATGATTGCACGTAAGCCTCTAGCACCAGTCTTACGTTCTTGCGAACGTTCTGCTATTGCTTCTAATGCATCTTCATCAAAATCAAGTACTACTCCATCTAAGTCTAATAGTTTCTTATACTGCTTTACAATTGCATTCTTAGGCTTTGTAAGAATCTGAATCAATGCTTCTTTATCTAATAAGTCTAATGCAACCGTTACTGGAACTCGACCTACAAATTCTGGAATAATACCGAATTTTACTAAATCCTGTGGAAGAACTTCTTTTAATGATGCCATTGCATTCTCATCGGTTTTTTCATGAATCTCTGCATTAAATCCGATTGAATTTGAGCCTTTACGACTTTCAATAATCTTTTCTAATCCATCAAAAGCCCCACCACAAATAAATAGGATATTCTTTGTATCCATCTGATACATATCTTGATGTGGATGCTTTCTTCCACCCTGAGGAGGAATACTTGCAACTGTACCTTCTAAAATCTTAAGCAATGCCTGTTGTACACCCTCACCAGATACATCTCTAGTTATTGAAACATTTTCTGACTTTTTAGTAATTTTATCAATTTCATCGATATAAATAATACCATATTCAGCTCTTTCAATATCATAATCTGCTGCCTGGATTAGTTTTAACAAAATATTTTCTACGTCTTCCCCTACATATCCAGCTTCTGTAAGAGTTGTTGCATCTGCAATTGCAAAAGGTACATTTAAAAGTTTTGCCAAGGTTTGAGCTAAAAATGTCTTACCTGAACCTGTTGGTCCTAACATCAAAATATTGCTCTTTTGAATTTCTACTTCATCAATATCTACACCCGAAGTAATTCTTTTGTAATGGTTATAGACTGCAACAGAAAGTGCTTTTTTTGCTGCCTCTTGTCCTATTACATATTCATCAAGGTATTTCTTAATTTCTTTAGGCTTTAGTAAATTAAGTGTGGTATCATTCACAAATTCATGATGATGCATCTCCATTGCTTCTGATTCCATAATATCAAAGCAATCACCAATACACTGGTCACAAATATATACATTTTTTAACTTAGCAGATGCAAATAATTTGCGAGTTTTTTCTTGAGTTTTTCCACAAAAAGAGCATCTTACCTTGTCTTCATATCTATTAGCCATAATTTATTTCACCGACTCTTTCTAAAGTTTTAATGCTTTTCAATGACAGAGTCAATTAAGCCATATTCTTGTGCCTGTGCTGCACTCATAAAGTTATCTCTTTCTGTATCTACTTCAATTACAGATAATGGTTTTCCTGTATTTGCAGATAAGATTTCATTTAACTTCTTACGAGTACGTAAAATGTGGTCTGCTGCAATCTTAATATCACTAGCCTGACCTTGTGCTCCACCTAAAGGTTGATGAATCATAATCTCTGCAT
>CABUZU010000060.1 GCA_902496125.1 uncultured Lachnospiraceae bacterium | reverse complement strand
CCACAAGGAGTTATTTTTAATTGCTCTGCCGGAAAAGATAGAAGTGGTGTCGTTTCTGCTGTTTTGCTCTTATTTGCCGGGGTGAAAGATGAGGATATTATTGAGAATTATGTAGTTACAAAATATTATATTAAACAAAGACTTGAGTATATTAAGCAGAATTCAGATATTGATATGGCGATTGTAACGCCAAACAAATATTTTATGGAAATGTTTTTGAAGATGTTTCGAGAAAAATATGGAGATGTATCCAATTATTTTCAGAGTATTGGAATGGATAGAGAATGTATGGATAGGTTAAAAGAGAAATTTGTCTAATGTTGCAGGGGGTATGGTGCTGTGATAGAATAAAAAAGAACATTTTCCTATAAATCAGTAGAAAGGAAGCAGGGATATGAGCGACAAACGATTTGCGCTGCTGATTGATTCGGACAACATATCAGCAAAATATATTGACAGTATTCTGGACGAAATGACAAGGCATGGGGTGGCGACGTATCGACGTATTTACGGCGATTTCACCGACTACCACATGAACAAATGGAAAAGTGAGCTGGCGGAGCGGTCGATTACGCCGATTCAGCAGTTTCGCAATACGACAGGGAAAAATGCGACGGATTCGGCACTGATTATTGATGCGATGGACATTTTGTATGCAGGAAATGTAGAAGGATTCTGCATTGTGTCATCGGACGGTGACTTTACAAGATTAGCGAGCCGCCTGCGGGAATCCGGCATGGAAGTGATTGGCATGGGCGAGAGCAAGACGCCGAAATCATTCCGTGGTGCATGCTCGGTATTTACGAATATTGAGCTTTTACTTGAGGGCGACAAAGAGGAAAATAAAAAAGAAAAGAAAAATGCCGTTTCAAAAAAGAAAATTTCGGATGCTGTTTTGGAAGTTATTACGACAAACGAAAACAATGGAAAAGATACGGGACTTGGTGAAATTGGAAGCGCCCTTGTGAAAAAATATTCCGATTTTGACGTGAGAAATTATGGTTATAGTTCGCTGTCGAGATTTATTGAGGATTTGGATAATTTTGAATTGAAGAGAAATCATACCAGTATTCAGGTAATTCTGAAAAATGATGCCAAAGAAGTGGAACAATTTATGGTTGATACGGTGAAAAAGGCGGGCGTCACAGGAATTGATATTGGACAGCTGGCGCAGAAGGTGTATGACCATTTCCCGAATTTTAAGGTAAAGAAATTGGGATATGCAACGTTTCAGAAACTGGTGCACTCCATCCGTGCACTTCAGGTTGAAAACGTGGGCAATAATCAGAAGAATGTTTATCTGAAAAGATGATGAAATAATTTCCCATTTATGAGCAAATGTGATAGAATAGTATCATTAGGGTTTGGCAGAGGAGCTAAACCAAGGACAAACAACTAGGAGGATGAAAACAGACATGGCGAAACAGAAGATTATGTTAGGAAATGAAGCGATTGCCCGTGGTGCTTATGAAGCCGGGGTAAAAGTATCGGCTGCTTATCCGGGAACACCGAGTACGGAGATTAGCGAGAATCTGGTACAGTATGACGATATTTACTGCGAATGGTCGCCGAACGAGAAAGTTGCTACTGAGGTGGCAATTGGTGCATCCATCAGCGGTGTCCGCGCAATGGCATCGATGAAGCATGTAGGGTTAAATGTGGCGAGTGACCCATTGTATACCGCTTCTTATATTGGAGCAAACGGTGGTCTTATGATGGTTGTAGCGGATGATCCGGGACTTTACAGTTCCCAGAACGAGCAGGATACCCGTTGTGTAGCACGTGCTGCACTGGTACCGGTATTGGAGCCGTCCGACAGCCAGGAAGCAAAAGATTTTGTCAAAGAAGCTTACCGAATCAGTGAGGAATATGACACACCGGTAATTCTTCGCACGACGACAAGACTGGCACATTCACAGGGTCCTGTTGTATTGGAAGACCGTGTGGAGCCGGAAGATAAACCATATGAGAGAAATCCGGGCAAAAATGTTATGATGCCGGGTAATGCGATTAAGCGTCATCTTCATGTGGAAGACCGCATGAACCGTTTAGAGAAAGATGGTTCTGACTTTGCAATTAACAAAGCAGAATACAACGATACATCCATTGGTTTCATTACCAGTGGTATTCCTTATCAGTATGTGAAGGAAGTATTTCCGCAGGCATCTGTGTTAAAACTTGGTATGGTATATCCGCTTCCGAAAAAATTGATTGAAGAGTTTGCAAAAAAAGTAGACAAACTTTACATATTTGAAGAATTGGAGCCGGTAATTGAAGAGCAGGTAAAAGCATGGGGGATTGAGTGTATTGGCAAGGAAATCTTTACCCGTCAGGGTGAGTACAGTGCAAACCTCTTGCGTGAGAAAGTATTAGGACAGAATGTTGAGACAAAACCATATCCGAACCTTCCGGCGCGTCCGCCGATTTTGTGTCCGGGATGCCCGCACAGAAGTACATTCACCGTACTGAACAAATTGAAAATTCATGCAGCCGGTGACATCGGATGTTATACATTAGGTGCAGTAGCTCCTCTTAGTGCAATGGATATGACACTTTGCATGGGCGGTTCGATTAGTTCGATTCATGGATTTAACAAAGCACTTGGTAAAGAAAGCGAAGGTAAAACTGTAGCAGTTATTGGTGATTCTACCTTTATGCATTCTGGTATGACAGGTCTTGCAAATATTGCTTACAACCAGAGTAATTCAACTGTTGTAATCTTAGATAATTCCATTACTGGTATGACAGGACATCAACAGAATCCTACAACCGGTTATAATATCAAAGGAGACCCAGCAGGTAAGATTAATCTTGAGGCACTTTGCAAAGCGATGGGATTTAACCGTGTAAGAGTAGTAGACCCTTATGATCTGAAAGCTTGTGATGAGGCAGTGAAAGAAGAATTAGCAGCAGAAGAACCTTCTGTAATCATTAGCCGTCGTCCTTGTGCATTACTTAAATATGTAAAACACAACAAACCATTAAAGGTTGTAGAGGATAACTGTAAGGGATGTAAAGCTTGTATGAAGCTTGGCTGTCCTGCAATTACGGTAAAAGATAAAAAAGCAGTCATTGATGTAACCCTTTGTGTAGGTTGTGGAGTATGTAAGCAGCTTTGTAAACATGATGCCCTACAGGCAGGCGAATAAGGAGGGAAATACGATGACTAAAAATGTTATGATTGTTGGTGTCGGTGGACAAGGTTCCTTATTAGCAAGTAAATTACTTGGACATTTGCTTTTAAAGGAAGGCTATGATGTAAAAGTATCAGAAGTTCACGGTATGAGCCAACGTGGTGGAAGCGTTGTTACATATGTTCGTTTTGGAGATAAAGTATATTCTCCAATTATTGATAAAGGGGAAGCAGATTTTATCGTTTCCTTTGAACAGCTAGAAGCAGTTCGTTACTTAGAATACTTAAAACCAGATGGAAGAATTGTGACAAACATTCAAAAAATTGACCCAATGCCAGTTATCATCGGTGCAGCAGACTATCCAGAAAATCTTCTAGAAAAAGCACAAAAGCTTGGTGTCAATGTCGATGCAATGGAATGTTTAGCACTTGCAAATGAAGCAGGTTCTTCCAAAGCAGTTAATATAGTATTAATGGGAAGATTATCAAAATACTTTGATATCCCAGTAGAAAAATGGCAGAAAGCAATTGAGGAATGTGTTCCTGCCAAGTTTGTAGAGTTAAACCATAAAGCATTTGAGCTTGGACGTGGTACAAACTAAAGAAAAATAATTGAAATAGTGGAGGCAATTAGAATGGGAAACTATTACCAACCAGAAATCGAAACTATGCCAGTAGAGCAGTTACAGGCATTACAAAGTGAAAGACTTGTAAAGCAAGTAAAATACGTCTATGACAATGTTAAATTTTACCATAACAAAATGGACGAGATGGGTGTAAAACCAGAAGATATCAAAGGAATTGAAGATTTACATAAACTTCCTTTTATTACGAAGGATGACCTTCGTGACCAATATCCATATGGATTAGTTGCAAGACCATTAGAAGAATGTGTACGTATCCAGTCAACAAGTGGAACGACAGGACGTAGAGTCGTAGCATTCTATACACAAAACGATGTAGATGAATGGGAAGAATGTTGTGCGAGAGCTATTATGGCAGCAGGCGGAACAAAAGAAGACGTCGTTCATGTATCTTATGGATATGGATTATTTACCGGTGGTTCTGGTTTACACGGTGGTTCCCATAAGGTTGGTTCCTTAACCCTTCCAATGTCATCTGGTAATACCGAAAGACAGCTCCAATTTATGACAGACTTAGGTTCTACGATTCTTTGCTGTACTCCTTCTTATGCTGCAAACCTTGGTGAAAGCATTAAAGAAAGAGGACTTAAAGATAAGATTAAATTAAAAGCAGGAATCTTCGGTGCAGAACCTTGGACAGAAGAAATGAGACATAGTATTGAAGAAGCATTAGGAATTAAAGCTTACGATATCTACGGTCTTACCGAAATGTGTGGACCTGGTGTATCCTTTGAATGTGAAGAACAGGAAGGTATGCACGTTCAAGAAGACCACTTCATTCCAGAAATTATTAATCCTGAAACAGGAGAAGTACTTCCAGAAGGAGAAGTAGGTGAATTAGTATTTACCTGTATTACCAAGGAAGCTTATCCACTTCTTCGTTATCGCACTCGTGACCTTTGCTACTTAACTCGTAAGAAATGCTCTTGCGGACGTACTCATATTCGTATGCATAAACCAATGGGTAGAAGCGATGATATGATGGTTATTAAAGGTGTAAACGTATGGCCTTCACAGATTGAAACTGTATTATTACAGCAAGGCTATCAAGCAAACTATCAGATTATTGTAGACCGTATTAAGAACAACGATACAATTGAAGTTCAAGTAGAATTAACACCAGAGATGGCAGCAGAAGGCAATGTAGATACAACAGCAAAAGAAAGAAAATTAGTATCTGCACTTCGCGATATGTTAGGAATTACCGTAAATGTAAAAGTACTAGCTCCGAAGTCCATTGTCAGAAGCGAAGGTAAAGCCGTTCGTGTAGTTGATAAGAGAAATCTTTATAAATCATAAAAAATTAAGGGGGAATTTTAATTCCCCCCTCTTTTGTATCTTCTTCTAGTTTTGCATCTCCAGTCCTTGTATTCTCCAGTAGTAATTCGTCTGTCTC
Organism: uncultured Lachnospiraceae bacterium; assembly: GCA_902496125.1. Taxonomy (GTDB): domain Bacteria; phylum Bacillota; class Clostridia; order Lachnospirales; family Lachnospiraceae; genus TWA4. The sequence goes on along the minus strand of CABUZU010000060.1, from coordinate 6,617 downwards.
CAGGCTTGGTAATTCCAACAGGAATTGCCCAACTTCTACCAAACTTAATTGCTCCAGGAATTCGTCCATCCGAGCAAAGAATCTGCACAGTTCTAGGAGTTACCTCCCAATTTTGTGCGACTTCCTTAATTGTTAAATATCCATTCATCATTCTATCCACCTCATAATTCATCATATTGAACGCTAATGAAGCTGAATAGCAAACCGAGTGCAATGATGCAAATAAAAAATGCATTCCCAAATCTACTATTGGCAATGCGAAATTTGTGTGCAACTGGCTGCCATGTCACAGGCCCTATAGCTTTGCGTCACAGGTTTTCACCTGCTTTGCCCGAAAAATATTAATTACGGATTTATCGTAACTCTATAAGCGAAGTTTGTCAAGAACTTTTTTTCTCAATAAGAAAAAAGGAAATCATAAGTGAATGATTTCCTTCATATACTAATATTCTAATGATTCGATTGATATTTTTGTCGCCAATTTCTGTACTGACCAGTAGTCACACGTCTGTCCACCGGTCGTTCAATTCCCGTAGGAATAGCCCAGCTCCTACCAAATTTTATTGCTCCTGGAATTTTTCCATTCGAACAAAGAAATTGTACTCTGCGCTGAGTAACCCCCCACGTACTAGCGACTTCTTTAATTGTTTGATATCCATTCATAAGCACTACCTCGATTAACAAAAAAAGTATCACCTTCTCATCAGCAAAAAAAGGCAATACTTACAATAAGTTGCAACTGGCTGCCATGTTAAAGGCCCTATAGCTTTGCGTCGCAGATTTTCATCTGTTTTGCCAATATATTTATATGATAATGTATTTTCAGAAAATTTTCAAGAGATTTCAGAAAAAATATGTAATTTAACTTAAAACTAGCCGTTTGGCTAGTTCCATTTTTTCTTTAAGTTTGGTATAATAAATAAACAAGTGATTACAAAATAAATAAAAAAAGACTTAAATTTGACAAAATTAGTTAAAATTTGAAATAATGCTATGCGAAACATGTCAAAATCAAAAATAGGAGGGTTGAAATATACTACACTAGATGTTATACTACAGAAAAAAGTAACGAATTAAGTTAAAGATATTATACAGAAATCTAGAAAGGGGAGGTATCCGTTATGAAGTCTAAAGTGAAAGCATTAACAGCAGTCTTAGTTATAGTTCTAATGGCTATTGTTGTTTATAGTATGATTACTCCAGTCTTAGGAATTAATGTAAAATCTGAACTAAAGGCTGATACGACAAAGGCTGTTCCTACAAAGACTATGAAGGTTCAAGTAGAGGCGAAGGGTACAAGTGGCAAAGAAGAAACCGTATTCCTGCTTTATGTTAAGCGAGAGAATGCAGGTCTTGCAGATAAATATGAATTTAAAGATGATGTAGCTAAGGTAGGAGATGTTCAGTTACATAGAATTTACACCGAAGATAGACGAGAAAGTTATTGGTTTTCTTTAGGGGATAGTGAAGAAGCTAATTTTGATTTAGAATGTAAAGTAATAGATCAGAGTGATGATTTTGCTTCATGTTCGGTTTACCTTTGCTATGGTGATGACCTTAAGGATGCACAACAGAAGATGAAAGAAAAAAGAGCAGATGCTTCTTATGAACCTGTTGTACTAACTTGGGAGGAGGAAAAAGAGGTAGAGACAACTGAGGCTGAAACCACTGAGGCAGAGACAACCGAAGAAGTAGGACCTACAAGTTGGAAAGAAAAAATTGATAACACTACAGTAAAAGCAAGTGCTGATGCAGGTGTATTACCTAAGGATGCAACACTAGTAGTAAAACCAATTACAAGTAAGAGTGATATTAGTAAAATTAAAGAAGCGATTGCATCAGAAGTAAATGTAGAAGAAATTAAAGCTTTTGATATTAGTTTTACTGATAAAGATGGCAAGGAAATTCAGCCAGATGGAACTGTAAATGTTCAGATTAAAGATGCTGATATTGACGAAGAGTCACAGGTTTATCATGTTAATGATAAGAGAACTAAGGTTGAAGATATGAAGGCAGATGCCGATACAAAGAATGTGGCATTTGATACAACACATTTTTCAACTTATGCGATTATCAATACAGGTAATGATATTACAGTAACCATTAACCATATGGGAAGACAGACTAAGAGTAGCTCATATCAGACGATTTATAAGACCGATGTGAAACAGGTTCCAAAATATGGTTCCATTCCAGATATTGCAAAGGCAACAAACTGGACAGTGGATAAGGTGGAAGTTGGTGATACAACGTATACCGCAGCAGAGGCGGAGAAGATTTCGTTAGATAAAGATGCAACAGTGACTGTGTATTATACAGCGAAGAGTGAAGAGTATACAGGGCAGGTATCGTTCTATGATTATATTACCAAAGGAAACTATGAAGGAAAAGGATATTCTATCAATCAGTTATTAAGAGAGCAAAAGAAAGTCAGCTCAATTAATGATAATGCATTGATTATGGGTAATCGAGTCATAGGACAGAATTATAATGAAAATATGTATTCTTGCTGGATTAATGATAAAAATGCAAATCAGTGGGTTGGAGGAAATGCTGGCTTAAAAACTGGCATATTAAAAGGATTAGATGCTGATAGTAATGTAGAATTTAATTATCCAGAACCTGGATTCTTTGTAAAGTCAGATGCAACTGTAGATGTAGGCGGAACTAGTAAAACTGTTCGTAAGTATTTAACAGATTATACATTAAAATTTGATAAAACAGGAGATAGTTATAAATTAAATAGTGTTTATAAAGGTAAAGATAAAAAAGCTACCGCGGGAGCAAATTTCTTTCCATTAGATGGAGCTGGTATTGCGGCAACTGATAATGATACAGCTTGGGAAAGCTCTTGGAGTTTTGGTAATGCAACTGTTCACAACTGGTATTTCGGTATGCGATATGACGTTAAGTTTACCATTGGTGACTATGTAGGACCATTAAATTATTCATTCACAGGTGATGATGACTTATGGGTTGTATTAGATGGTAAAAAAATTGTAATTGATTTAGGTGGTATCCATGATGCATTAAGCTCTACCGTTGATTTATGGAAGTATATTGGAGATAAAAATAACCTTACAGAGGAACAGAGAAACCAAGAACATACGTTAACCATTTTATATATGGAACGTGGTGGTAACCTATCTAACTGTAATATGGAATTTACCCTTCCATCAGCGAAGCTTGTTCCTGTTGATGAAGCTCCATTAACAAACATTACAATTAATAAAGTAAATAAACAAGATGAAGCATTAAGTGGTGCGAAATTTAAATTAGTAAACCAAGCAAATACGAATGATGTTACAATTAAGACTTCTAATAGTGAAGGTAAAGTAACATTTGACGATTTAGCAGCAGGTACTTATACATTAACTGAAATAGAAGCACCGGATGGATATCTTGCAAGTACTGAAACTTGGATTGTAAAGGTTACAGCAGATCCAAAAGATTCAAGTAAAGTTGTTGCGAAGTTATATGCTTCCGATGGAGAAACAGAGGTTACTGGTAATAAGATTGTAAACTATACGAATCAAGAACTAGTAGATTTCTCTATGGATTATGATAAGACTGCGACAGTAAAAGATTGGGATAAGAGAACTTATGATATCGATATTACAGCAGCTTCGAAGATGAGTAGTAGTAGTACGATTACGAAAGGTGGAGTTGCAGATGTGATGTTGGTACTGGATGTATCGGGATCGATGGATTATAATACATATTCCTATTCTGCATTAGGAAAATATTCAGAGATATCTTTAAATACTCGAAGCACTTATTATTGTAAAGTTTCAGATTCATATGTTCAAATTCAGTATATATGGAATGGTAGAAATTATTATTGGCAGAAATTTGTTGATAATAGTTGGCAGAATGTTGACAGTGATGATGTTATCTATAAAAGAACTACTCAAAAGCGTCTTGCAGCTTTAAAAAATGCAGTAAATACATTTATTACGGATACAGCTAAAACATCGCCAAATAGCAAAATTGGTATTGTAGCTTTTAGTAGTAAAAATGATAGTGGTGGAAATTATGGAAACAATGGACAATATCAAGATTTAGTTGAAGTTGGTGCTGGTAATAATTCTACTGTTTTGCAAAACTGGGTTAAAAAATTACAAGCAAATGGTGGAACGAATCCAAAATATGGACTTGAAATTGCAAATAAAAAATTAAGTAAATTAAACGATACGAATCCTAAATATGTCATTTTATTTACGGATGGTGAACCTACTGGTGATGGTAGTAGTGCTAATACGTGGAGTACTCCTGCACAGCAGAATGCAGAAAATGAAGCTTCAGCAATTAAGACTGCAGGTATGACTGTTTACACTATTGGTTTTGCTTTAACAGATAAAGCAAGTACTTTCCTTTCAGGTGGAACCTACTCAGGTGAAAAATACCCAGGTATTGCTTCTCCAGGTTGTGCATTTGAAGTAGATGATATGGATGGCTTAATGGAAATCTTTAAGGCAATTCAAAGTACCATTACCAACAACTACGATATTATAGGTGCTACCGTAACCGATATCGTCGATGATCGTTTTGTTATCCTAGATGATAATGGCAATGTCATTACCAATGAAATGTTAGCAAATGGCAAGACTGTTAAGTTAAGTAACGGTGGAGTTGTTTCCTTAACAGAAGACGGTAAACAGCAAGTAGTATGGTCGGATGTAACCATTCCGAATAAGGAAAATAAAAATGGTGCTAAGCAGTGGAAACAAACAATTACTGTAAAAGCAAAAGAAACCTACATTGGTGGCAATAATATTCCAACCAATGATCCAAGATCTGATATTAAAACAAGCTATGGTGATGTAACTTTACCACAGCCTCATGTAAATGTAAAAGCAGACTTATTAGTAAATAATAATGAAACAACCATTTACTATGGTGATAAGGTTCCAACCAAAGATGAGATTTTAAATCAATTATTTGATAAAAATAATCCAATTGGTATGGTAGATGGTAAGAAAGTTACTTACACAATTGGTACAGATGGAAATGCAATCAATCCAGATGATTTTACTTTAGAATGGTATAAGGATGCAGATTGTACTGAACCAATCACTGTTAGTGAGATGGGAAATCAAACTCCTGCTCCAACACAAGTAAAATATTACTTAAAGGTTACTTATAATAATTTAGGTGATGCTACAACTGAGAGTAATAAAAACACCAAGAATCATATTGCAGAAGGAACTGCTAAAAATGTTGATGATTCTTCAAAAGAGTATGGAATCTATACCATTAATATTATTTCTGGTGAAATTGAAGTAGTTAAGAATTTATCCGTAGCAAGTAATGAGGATCAGACCTTTAATTTCACAGTGAAGAATGAGGAAGCGAACTTTAATCAAACCGTTCAAGTTACAATTAAAGCTGGCCAGACAAAAGGTTCTTATAAGTTATCTAACTTAAAACGTGGAACTTATAAAGTAGAAGAAGCGAAGAAAACTGGATATGCAATTAAAGAATCTGCAATTGGTTCAGGCACGAATTGTGAGAATCATTTAGCTTCTGATATAGCAACCTTTATAATGGGTAACAATACTGATAGTAAAGATGTTATCGTAGAGAAAGACTATAGTAATGGTATACTTGGAATTATTGCTTATACCAATGAACCAGTAAATGATAGCTGGGGAATTAAGAAGGTTAGTAGTACCAATGGTACATTAGCAGTAGAGAATGCAGAATTTACTTTAATTTCTACCGATAAAAAAGTTACTTATTATGGAAAAACTAATGCAGACGGTCTCGTATTGTGGTATACTGATGCCAAACATACCAGTTCATTAGCAGAGATTCCAAGAGGAGCTTATACGCTAGCAGAAACCAAGGCTCCAAATGGTTATGCGTTAAGTAATGAAACTTGGACGGTTGAAGTTTCCACTGATGGAGCATTAAAGAAGATTACTTCTAGTAATAATGAAGTTGCAACAGAAACTGTTGACAAGACGGTATATTATAAGTTTGAGAACACCGCAATTTATGAACTGCCAAATTCTGGTGGAATGGGAACTTACCTGTTTACAATCAGTGGTGTAGCTATCTTAATGACTGCACTCCTGTTGTTCATACAAAATAAACGAAGAAAGGAGGGGCAGTAGGAATAAGTTAGCAACTATTGTTTGTAAAAATTAACTGAAAGTAGCGAGGCAGACATCTGCCTCGTGAGAAATGTCAAATAAGGAAGGAGACAAATATATGAAGAGTTTAAAGAGACTTTTAGTGTTATTCGTCACAGTAGCGATGATGATGACAATGTGCTTGCCGATGATGGCACAGGCAGCTGCTGGTAATGATGGTATCGTTGGAACAAGTGATGATACTGGTGTAATTACTGTAAAGGGTGTAGAACAAGAAGCAGGTAAAACCATTAATGTTTATGCAGTACCAATTGTAACTGCAAAATATGACAAGAATGACAATTTTACAGGCTATGAAAATATTTATGGTCTTAAAGATATTGAACATCCAACAGCTGATGAATTAGCTGATATCGCTAGTAGAGTTTCTGGTACTGTTACAGATGCACAGAAAATGAGCTTACAGAATGATGGTTCTTATACCAAAGAAGTTGGTATTGGTATGTATCTTGTACTTGT
>CABUZU010000059.1 GCA_902496125.1 uncultured Lachnospiraceae bacterium | reverse complement strand
TCATTTTTCAGAAGGTGCTAGTACCATCACCCAGCAATTAATTAAAAATAGTATTTTTGCCGATTGGATGAGTGAAGGAAGCTTTGGTGCTAGCTTAGAACGCAAGCTTCAAGAACAATATCTATCCCTTTATTTAGAGAAAAAAATGGATAAGGAATCCATCCTACTTAACTATTTAAATACGATTAACCTTGGTAGTAACTCTCTTGGAATTGCAGCAGCTTCTAAAAGATATTTTGGTAAAGACTATTCGACACTTAGTTTAAGTGAATGCGTTGTTATTGCAGCGATTACTAACAATCCATCTGCTTACAATCCGATTAACCATCCTAAGAAAAACTTAGCACGATGCGAAAAAATCTTAGATGATATGGTAGATCAAGGATATGTCAGTGAAGATGAACAATCAAAAGCACTAGCCGAGCTTACCACAGCAAAACCAAATGTATATGAACAAATCGCCACTGTCGATTCAACTTATACGTCAAATAATAAAACCTATAGTTACTTTACAGATTCTGTCATTGAACAAGTTTCTAAAGACTTACAAACTTATCGTGGATATACTGAATCCCAAGCTTATCAACTTCTTTACAGTGGAGGACTTCAAATTTATACCACCCTTGACCCTGATATTCAACAAATTGTGGATGAAGAAGTTAATAATGAATCTTATTATCCAGATGAATGTACTCAGTATTCTTGTAACTTTACCTTAACCATTACGCACAAGAATGGGAAAACTGACGAATATTCAGAATCTGATTTAAAAAGATATTATACGAAAAAAGACTCAACCTTTAAATTTGTCAAAAAGACAAAAGAAGAGTTAGATTCTCTTATTAAGGAATATGCAAAATCTCTTTGTGGAAAAAATGATACTAGTAAAGTTACATCTATAGATTACACATTGCAACCTCAAGTCTCTGTTGTATTTATGGAACAAGGTACAGGATATGTAAGAGGAATTTCTGGTGGACGTGGTGAAAAGACAACTAGTCTTTCACTAAACCGTGCAACCTCTTCTCTTAGACAGCCTGGTTCTACTTTTAAAGTATTAGCGGCCTTTGCGCCTGCAATTGACATTCAAGGAGATACACTTTCTACTGTATACTACGACGCCCCTTATAAAATTAATCAAAAAAGTTTTAAAAACTATTGGGGAAATGAATACTTTGGCTTTTCTAGTATACGTCAAAGTATTGTCTATTCTATGAATATTGTTGCATTAAAATGTATGAATGAAACCGTTGGTGTAGACCTTGCTTACCAATATCTGGAAAAATTTGGATTTACAAGCCTTGTAAGCTCAAAGAAAACGGATGATGGAAAGGTTTATAGTGATAAAACACCTTCTCTTTGTCTTGGCGGACTTACTTATGGTGTTACAAACCTTGAAAATACAGCAGCTTATGCTTGTCTTGCCAATAAGGGAGTTTATAATCGTCCAGTATTTTATACCAAAATTATCGACCAAGATGGCAATGTCCTAATCGACAACACCACACCTGAAAGTCATACCGTGGTAAAAGAATCTACAGCCTATCTCCTTACCAATGCGATGGAAGAAGTAATGGATGGTGAAAACTATCCTGGCAGTAGTTATCTTCGTGCAACTGGTAAACAGGCAAATGTCGAAAATCTTACCCTTGCTGGTAAAACTGGTACCACTACAAGCAGTAAAGATATTTGGTTTGTTGGTTATTCCCCTTATTATACAGCTGGTATTTGGTCTGGATATGATGACAATAAGACGATTAATAATTCAGAAAACTACCACAAAAAGATTTGGGCAGGAATTATGAAACGCGTTCATCAAAGGAAAAGTCTTGCTAAAAAGGCTTTTGATAAACCAAGTGATTTAGTAAGTGTCAAAATATGTAAAAAATCAGGTAAGCTTGCAATTGATGGAGTATGTAATCATGACCAACGTGGAGATATGACTTACACTGAATACTATGTAAAAGGAACACAACCCAAGGATTATTGTGATAAGCACACCAGTGTTACCCTATGTAAACAATCTGGAAGAATTGCAACTAAGAATTGTCCTGCCAGCAGTCGATATACCAAAATATTTATGAATCTTAGTTCGGCAGATTCAAAAAAATATACCGCAGATTCAAAATATGCACTACCATCAACCGCTACTTGTAAGTATCATTTATACACTTACAAACCACCTGAAACAACACAGGCTCCTGCTCCTACGCATTAAAAAAGAGACCTTGATTTTTTCAAGGTCTCTTTTATTATCTTACTTACTGAAACTTCTTAACAATTGCAGATGCACTTGCATATCCAACAACTTTTACACTGTTTCCACCAGCTGCTGTTAATTTAGCAGATTTAACACCCTTAGATGATACATACACTACTTTACCATTTCCAAGATTAATACCTGCAAAAGTAATACTCTTTGTATTTTTTCCATAGAATACAATATCACCTGCTGCTGATTTCTTAGCAGTTGTTGTTAATTTTAATTTCTTTGCATTGTCATACATTAATTGACATCTTCTACCAAGTTTCTTAGAAGAACTAATATCTACACCAGCTGCTTTCTTATATGTATATACAATAAGTCCAGATGCGTCAAAACTAGTTGGACCATTTGCACCGTTCTTATATGATTTACCTTCTAAAGTTTTAGCATAATTAGCAATTGCTTTACCAGCTTTGCTAGGCTTTACAGAAGGTACAGTCTCTTTAGCAGTTGTTGTTTCTTCTTTCGCTGTTTCTTTTTTTGTAGTAGCCTTTACTGATTTACCAGCTTTTAAAATAGCAGAAGCTTTAGCAAATCCAACAATCTTTAAACTACTTCCACCAGCTTTATTAATCTTAGCTTGTGTAACACCTTTGCTTGAAGATACACACATTACTTTGTTACTTCCAAGGTTAATACCTACAAAGCTAACATTCTTAACACTCTTACCATAGAACACAAGGTCACCTTTTGCTAATTTGTCAACAGTAGTTGTCATCTTCTTAGATACAGCTTTATTATACATCTGCTGACAGGTTCTTCCTAATACTTTCTTAACATCTACATTTGCTGCTTTTTTATAAGTATAAACAACAAGACCAGATGCATCAAATTTATCAGGACCAGTTGCACCATACTTATATGCCTTACCTTCTAAAGTCTTTGCATAGGAAGCTACTGTACTTCCAGTAACTGTTTTGGTTGTAGCCTGTACGCCTACAGATGCAATCATAGATACACATAGAATTAAACTTAACATTAATGCTGTTATTTTTTTTCTACTCATGTTCTTATCCTCTCTTTTTTATTTAATTTCTATGTTTCCTATCCTAGCACTGAAAAAGTTAAAATGCAAGAGGTTTAATTAAATCATAAGATTTTTAATTATTTTGAAATAATGTTAAGAAAAATAAACATTATCAAATAACACCTTCCTGATATAGTTTTGCAATTGCTTTTGCAATTCCATCCTTATCAATATCATCAGTAATAAAATCAGCAATTTCCTTTACCTTTGGCGATGCGTTATCCATTGCTACACTAAATCCAGCATCGGCCATAATTTCATAATCATTCATACTATCACCAAAAGCAATAACATCCGACCATTTTTTATTAAAATGCTTTAATAATGCTTCCATTCCTAATGATTTGGACATTCCCTTTACGACTACATCATACCAGAAATTATGGAAAACCTCAGTTACTTTAATCTGTGGAAAAGCAACCTGTAATTTCTTTGCTTCGTCATCCTTTGCAACAAGTCCCATTGCATAAATGCGTTCTAAGTTTACCCCTTCAATCGGTGCTAAATCTCGTTCAAGAATATCTTCTGTATTAAAAACTACGATATTTTTTAATTCATCTAATACTTCTTTTCTAGAATAGTATTGAATACCATCAACTAAAGTCATTACTCCTAATTTATGTTCATCAGCAAATTTAATAACTTCACTTGCTAGTTCATGACCAAATTTCTTATCTACGACATCTTTGTCCTCTATTGTAACCTTCATTCCATTAATATGTACGAAAGCATCTGGCTTTACTGCTTCAAGAATAAATTGATTCATTGGTTGACTTAAATCCCTACCAGTAGCAATCACAATATAATGATTTTCTCGTACTCTTTCAATTGCTTCTAACGCACTATTTGGAATTGAATTGGTATGATCATTTAATAATGTCATATCAACATCAAAGCTTAAAATTTTATCTTTCATAAATGAAATCCTTTCGTTTTTGCAAACTTTAACACACCTATTATTAAAAGTCAAATGTTCTTGCCTTTCTTCTCTAATTTCGCTATGATAAGGGAAGGAAATTATTTCAGAAAGGAATTTTTATTATGGAAAAAATTGCAAGTTTTACTGTAAATCATTTAAATTTACTTCCAGGAATTTATGTATCTAGAAAAGATTACTTAGAAGATGATGTCATCACTACATTTGATATCCGTATGACAGCTCCTAATAAAGAACCTGTAATGAATACTGCCGAACTTCATACAATTGAACATTTAGCAGCTACTTATTTAAGAAATCATAAAGAATATGGTTCAAAGACTATTTATTGGGGACCTATGGGATGCCGTACCGGAAATTATTTACTATTAAAAGGCGATTACGAATCAAAGGATATTGTTCCGCTTATTACAGAGCTTTTTGAATTTATTAGAGACTTCGAAGGTGCTGTACCAGGAGCAGCAGCTAGAGATTGTGGTAATTATTTAGATATGAATTTAGGAATGGCTAAATATGAAGCCAAACGCTATTTAGAGCGTTGTCTTTATGTGATAAAAGAAGAAAACCTTGTTTATCCTGAATAATTAAACATATTGTAGATTCATGCTAGTTGTGGTATAATCACAGCGTTGTCGTCTCCAATCTGGCAACAGAGAGGAGGTGTTAGCATGGATATACTTCTTTCATTTTGTATTTCTGTCATTGCTGGTGTAGTTAGTTACTACATATATAAATGGATAGATAAAAATAATGAAGACGACAACTAGTCTATGGATTCTCACCATATAAAGAGAATAGAAGCCCTAATAGTCGCAACCTATTAGGGCTTCTTTTTGTGTTAGCAAATTATACTTCTTTCATTAGCTACTCCTAGTATATCATATGCAACCTTCAAAATCAATATGCTTTTTTCTCTTACAAACTTCCCTTTGTAGACCACACACTTCCATTTAATCGTTCTTCATGCATTGTTGCCATATCAAGTGCTTTTCCAAATGCTTTAAAGCTACCTTCTGCAATATGATGATTATTGCTACCAGAAATTTGCTTAAAATGTAAATTCATTGCTGCTGCATAAGAAATGGAATAAAAGAAATCACGAATCATCTCTGTATCCATTTCTCCAATCTTAGGAACGGTATAATTTACATCGTGTACAAAATAAGGACGACCGGATAAATCCACTGCGCATAAAATCAAAGCTTCATCCATTGGTAAAATCATATGTCCATATCGTTTAATTGCTTTCTTATCGCCAATTGCCTTCTTAATTGCCTCTCCCAATACAATTCCGCAATCCTCAATTGTATGATGAGAATCTACCTCTAAGTCTCCCTTACATTCTAAATCTAAATCAAAAAGTCCATGTCTTGCAAATCCATTTAACATATGGTCAAAAAAACCAATACCTGTATGAATATTTGTTTTTCCACTTCCATCTAAATTTAAAGCAAGTGTAATATCAGTTTCTTTTGTCTTTCTTTCAACTACTGCAATTCTTGCGTCCATTTGTAATTCCTCCCCTGTTTATCGTTAATTTAATCATAGCAGAAATGCCTCTAATATGCAATTTGTTTTAAAGTGGACTATTTTAGTCCAGAGTGTACTTTTTTAAGTACATAAATAAATACACTTTACTAATATTTGTAAATTATGTATAATGAAGACAACAAGCAAACAGCACAGTTAGGAGGATTTTATATATGTTTATTACGAACGACATTAAATACGTAGGTGTAAATGACCATCAAGTAGATTTATTCGAAGGACAATATGTAGTAAAGAACGGAATGTCTTATAACTCTTATGTAATTATGGACGAGAAGATTGCTGTAATGGACACTGTTGACGCTCATTTCACTCATGAATGGCTTGATAATATTGAGAATGTTTTAGAAGGTAAGAAACCTGACTATTTAATCATTCAGCATATGGAACCTGACCATGCTGCTAATATTGCAAATTTCATGAACGTATATACTGACACTACTATCGTCTCTAGTGTTAAGGCATTTGCAATGATGAAACAATTCTTTGGAACAGATTTTGCTGACAGACAAGTAGTAGTTGCAGAAGGCTCTACCCTTAGCTTAGGTAAACACACTCTAGCTTTCGTTGAAGCTCCTATGGTTCACTGGCCAGAGGTTATCGTAACTTACGATGTTTTAGATAAAGTATTATTTGCTGCTGATGGATTTGGTAAATTCGGTGCTTTAGATGTTGAAGAAGATTGGGCAGATGAAGCTCGTAGATATTTCATCGGTATTGTAGGTAAATATGGTAAGCAAGTTCAAAACCTATTAAAGAAAGCTGCTACCTTAGATATCCAGACAATCTGTCCTTTACATGGACCTGTTTTAAAAGAAAATCTTGGTTACTATATCGGTCTTTATGATAAATGGTCTTCTTATACTCCAGAAGCAGAAGGTATTGTCGTTGCTTATACTTCTGTATACGGACATACTAAGAAAGCAGTTGAAATTTTTGCTGAAAAATTAAGAGCAAAAGGATGTCCAAACGTAGTAGTATACGACCTTGCTCGTGACGATATGTCCGCAGCTGTTGGCGATGCTTTCCGCTACAATAAATTAATCTTAGCTACCACCACTTATAACGCTGAAATCTTCCCATTTATGAGAGAATTCATCGACCATTTAACCGAACGTAATTATCAGAACCGTACCGTTGGTTTAATTGAAAATGGTTCTTGGGCTCCACTTGCAGCCAAAGTTATGACTAAGATGTTTGAAGGTTCTAAGAATTTAACCTTCGCTAAAAATAAAGTTACGATTAAATCTGCTCTTAGTGAAGAAAGCTCAGCTCAATTAGAAGCATTAGCAGATGAAATGTGCAATGAATATATTGAACAAAGCAGTGAAACTGCTAATAAAAACAATTTAAATGCCCTTTTCAATATTGGATATGGACTTTATGTTGTAACCTCTAACGATGGTAAGAGAGATAACGGTTTGATTGTAAACACAGTAGTACAGCTTACCGATACTCCTCATCGAATTGCAGTTAATATTAATAAGCAAAACTATTCTCACCATGTAATTAAACAGACTGGTATTTTAAATGTAAACTGCCTCTCAACTGCTGCTCCATTCTCTGTTTTTGAGAACTTCGGATTCCAAAGTGGTAGAACTGTTGATAAATTTGCAGGAATGGATGTTCTTCGTTCTGACAATGGTCTAGCATTCCTACCTCGTTACATCAATGCATTCTTCTCATTAAAAGTCGAAAATTACATTGACCTTGGAACTCATGGAATGTTCATCTGTAGCGTAACAGAATCTCGTGTAATTTCTCCACTTGAGACTATGACCTACACTTACTATCAGAACAATGTTAAACCAAAACCAGATACCGAAGGTAAGAAAGGTTGGGTATGTAAAGTTTGTGGATTCATTTATGAAGGCGAAGAACTTCCTGATGATTATATTTGCCCACTTTGCAAACACGGCGTTGCTGATTTTGAACCAATTGGATAATTTTTTTAGGGATGGCTATTCTAGTCATCCCTTTTTGTGAATACATTATATTATGAAAAAATTACTTTTATTTCCATTAATCATTTGTCTAGTCGGTTGTAGTAGTACAAATGGTAAAAACTATGAAGTGTACTCCAGTTCAGAAAATACTTCATTTAATGAATTTATTGACCAACTATTTAAAGAAGAGGTAATTTCTGATACCTTAACTCTTCACTATACTATTACAGACCCCAGTGCCTATGGAATTGAAAACTATCCCATTACACTTGGAGAAATAGGTGATTCTAAGGATTATACAGATACGTTAAAACAACTTGAATCCTTTGATTATGGTACCCTCTCAAAAGACCAACAAGTTACTTTCGATGTACTAGAAGCGAGTTTAGAATTATCAGTCGATATGGATAAATATCAATATTATAGCGAACCTCTCCAACCTTTAATTGGCATTCATATTAATCTTCCAATCACTTTATCTGAATATGCCTTTTATAATGAACAAGATGTAAAAGACTATTTAACTCTTTTAGATGACGTAGATGATTATTTAAAAAAGCTTTTAGATTATGAAACAAAGAAATCTAGTCTTGGACTCTTTATGAATGATGAAATTTTAGAAGATGTAATAGAGGAATGTAATACGATTGCATCCGATGCTCCTTTATTTGAAACCTTTAACGAACGATTAGAAACGCTTGATTTAAGTAAAGAAAAAATCACCTCTTATGAAGATAAAAATGAGACACTTGTAAATAATGTTGTAATTCCAGCCTATAAAAATTTAGCTTCTGGATTAAATAATTTAAAAGGAAGCGGTAAAAACAACGAAGGCCTCTGTAAATTACCACAAGGTAAAAAATATTATGAACTCTTAGTAAAATCTGCTACCGGTTCGGATACTTCGATACACAAATTAGAAAGTAAGGTCTATTCTCAGTTAAAATCAGATGCAAAAAAAATGCAGGAACTAATAAAAAAGGATGCCAGCCTTTCTACGAAAGCAAATGATTTTTCATTTACCTTAACCGAACCTACTGAGATTTTAACCGATTTATCTAAGAAAATTTCATCCGATTTTCCTTCGTTAAAAACAGATATTTCCTATGAAATTAAAGAAGTCCCCTCTTCCTTACAATCGATTGTAAGTCCTGCTTACTATATGCATTCGCCAATCGATAAGCCAGAGGATAATATCATTTATGTAAACTCTTCGAAGGAACAAAGCAACCAAAAAAATCTCTATGCAACCCTTGCACATGAAGGGATTCCTGGTCATATGTATCAAAGAGTTTATTTAAATGAGAAAAATCAGCCACCGATTCGAAGTCTTTTAAATTGGATTGGATATACCGAAGGTTGGGCAACTTATAGTGAATTTTATTCCTACTCCTTTGACAATTCTTCTGATTTAAATGAATTGGTTCAATTAAATTCTTCTGTTACGATGGCAGTTTACTGCTTAAGTGATATGTATATCAACTATGATGGTTGGTCTGTTGATGAATTTAAGGACTTTATCTCCTCCTTCTTTACACTAAGCGACTCAGAACTTAAAGATTTTTATCATACAATGATTTCTAGACCTGCAAACTATCTTGAATACTATATTGGATATCTTGAGATTATGGATTTAAAACAAGAAGCAATGGACTCCCACATCGATATCAAAAAGTTTCACACCTTTCTCCTTGATATCGGCGAAGCTCCATTTTGGGTCATCAAAAATCATATGAAGGTTTGGATGAAGGCTCAAAATTAGAGCCTTGCTTTAACTCACATACCTTCATTTCATGGCGTATGGTATTTAATACCATACGCTTATTTGCACTCCATAATGGTGCCCTTAGAATCTTCTTAGGACCATCTCCTGTAATTCGATGCACGACCATATCAGGCGGCAATACTCGTAAAATATCAAAAAGAATGTCTATATATTCATCAAATTCTAAAGCCTTAAATAATCCTGCCTTATAATCCTCTAGTAAATCTGTCCCCTCTAAAATATGAAGAAGCTGAATCTTAATTCCAAACGTGTCTGTCCTTGCAATATACCGAGCAGTATTTATCATATCTTCCTTCGTTTCTCCTGGAAGACCTACTATCATATGCGTAATCACCTTCATATTTGCTTTTTTTAACTTCTCAATTGCCTCATCATAGACAGAAAGGAGATATCCTCTTCTAATATACTTTGCTGTTTTTTCATGAATGGTCTGTAACCCTAATTCAATCCAAACTGGCTTTATCTTATTCATTTCAATTAAAAGCTCCATAACCTCTTCATCTAAGCAATCTGGTCTAGTCGCAATCGACAAGATATCTACCTGTTCATCTGCCATCGCTTCGGTATAAATTTTTCTTAAATAAGAAACAGGTGCATAGGTATTTGTAAAAGACTGAAAATATGCGATAAAATGCGTTGCATTCGTCTTCTTTTGAATCTTTTCTTTTGCCTCTTGTAATTGCTTCGTTATACTCTTAGACTTTGAAGCAAAATCACCACTACCCTCTTTGCTACAAAAAATGCATCCCCTCGTATCTAAACTTCCATCTCGATTTGGACAAGTCATTCCACCATCTAATGCTAATTTATAAAGCTTATATCTAAAATGCTCTTTTGCCCAATCATTTAATGAATAAAAATGTTCCATCTAAACCTCCACTTCTCAAATACCACTTGCAAATATATCAAACATATAATATAATGCGCTTTAGGTTGATATTATACAACACAGAAAGAGAGGGCCTTCATAAATGCATAAATACCTAAAAGCAATCGGTTTTAGCAATTATACCAAACATAAAGAAATTCAACAACTCCTCAATCTCGTTTACGAAAATCCAGATGCAATTGACTCAGTAAATACTGATCCATTCAATCGTGACCATGATGTACTTGTTAGTATATCGAAAAATTTTGGTGAAGGATTCGGAATTCAAATCTTTGGTGAATATGACGGAAATGGCCATTTTCATATGGACTACTATTTTCCATACGTTACTAGTAACTTTGCCCCTCGTGATCTAACAATTAGCATTAGACGTCATTCTGATAAATCTGCATACTCTGCAATGTGTGAAGAATACAATTTAGGAATTTCATTAATTTATTATATTCAAAATCCAACAAACTACCTTCGCTTTAAACTATATTATATAAAACCCGATGGTGTATTTCCTGTAAGGCTTTGTGCTCTATCCACTAATGGCAAAATCCTATTTCCTGTTTTAAAAAATGAAAAGGAACAAGCAAAACTTAAGGTTTTATCCAAACAACGTGCAAAGCTAATGGAAGATGCCAAAAATGGGGATGAAGATGCCATCGAAGACCTTACAATGGAAGATATGAATTTATTCAATACTGCAATTCGCCGTATTCAAAACGAAGACCTCTACTCCATCGTTAATACCAGTTTCATACCAAATGGAGTCGAATGTGACCACTATAGTGTTGTAGGTGAAATCATTGATTGTAAAGAGGTTGAAAATACCATTACAAACGAGAAATTATATTCCCTTCATGTCGAAAGCAATGACATTGATTTCCAAGTCCTAATTAACCAAGCTGATTTACTTGGTGTTCCCGATATTGGAAGACGATTTAAAGGGGATATTTGGCTTCAAGGTCAAGTCCTTTTTCGAGAATAATTAATTCTACTTGACATTTATTTTCGAATAACCTATACTTATAGGTAAACTGTATACGTCTCTGTAGCTCAGCAGGATAGAGCGTTCGCCTCCTAAGCGAAAGGCCGCTGGTTCGACTCCAGTCAGGGACGTTATAAGAGTCAAAGACTAAATAAATCCAGTCTTTGACTCTTTTTTTGCGTTTCTTTATCGTAATTGAATCTTAATAATATTATTTTACATTATTCGTTGACTCGAATAAAACCAAGTGCTAGAATAATTCCAAATAGAGTTTTATTGAAAATATACATCAACAATAGAAAGGTTTTCGTTATGGCAGAAAAGGAAAAAGAACTGCGTAAAATGAGTCGAACCGAACTCATTGAAATCATATATGCAGTGAACTACTCGGTAATTGAATTACCGAGCATCTGATGTGCGAAATAAAATAGTTTACTTCGTAGATTCAGCGTGCGTCCATGACACGAATACTGTTTTTACACAGCTACTTTTAATAC
>CABUZU010000058.1 GCA_902496125.1 uncultured Lachnospiraceae bacterium | reverse complement strand
AATTGCTCTTTTATGAGACAATTCTTTCATCTTCTTGTTATTACCACCGGCTAAAATAATTCCTATTGCTTTCATCTAGTTGCACCTTCCTTTACAATATAGTCTCCACTTTCTAATAATCCATCTGGATAATCTGCTGCTTCGGTAACACCTACGATTGCAGTATTCTTACCTACTTTTACACCATCTGGAATTACAGAATTTTCACCAATTGTTACAAGGTCTGATGCATAAACCTTTGCATTTAGCATACTGTCTTTATATTCACCAACGCCTAGTTCAACATTCTTACCAATCTTAACATTCTCAGCAACAATGGACTTATTGATAACAGTGCCTGCTCCAATTACACAATCCTTCATAATAATGGAATCTCTTACCACTGCTCCTGCCTCTATCGTTACGCCAGAACCAATAACCGAATTATATACTTCTCCGTAAACTTCGGTACCTTCACCGATAATACATTTCTCAACAACTGCATCTGCTGCAATATACTGAGGAGGTAAGATATCACACTTTGTATAAATTCTCCAATATTCTTCATATAAATTAAATACAGGAATAATATCTATTAATTCCATATTCGCTTCCCAATAAGAAGTTAGTGTTCCTACATCTTTCCAATATCCATTATATTCATAAGCAAAGATGCGATCGCCCTTTGAATGGCAATAAGGAATAATGTGTTTACCAAAATCACATTCTGGCTGTTCAGACATTTTTACTAATGCTTCACGTAAAACCTTCCATGTGAATATGTAAATACCCATTGAAGCTAGATTACTTCTAGGATTTGCTGGTTTTTCTTCAAATTCAGTAATGCGATTGTCATCATCTGTAATTAAAATACCAAAACGACTTGCTTCTTCCATTGGAACTGGCATTGCAGCCATTGTAAGGTCTGCATTATTGGCCTTATGGAAGTCTAACATTACCTCATAATCCATCTTATAAATATGGTCTCCTGAAAGAATTAAAACATATTCTGGATTGTAAGAATCAATAAAGTCAATGTTCTGATAGATTGCATTAGCAGTACCTGTATACCATTCGCTATTTGCACTCTTTTCATATGGGGGAAGAACAGAAACTCCACCTTCATTACGGTCCAAATCCCACGGAATACCAATACCAATATGAGCATTCAATCGGAGCGGTTGATACTGAGTAAGAACACCTACAGTGTCAATTCCTGAATTAATACAGTTACTTAAGGGGAAATCAATAATACGATATTTACCACCAAATGCTACGGATGGCTTTGCAACCTTCTGAGTTAATACCCCAAGACGGCTTCCCTGACCTCCGGCTAATAGCATGGCAACCATTTCTTTTTTAACCACTATATCACCTCGTGCGTCTATATATTTCATTTGTTTGTTTTTACAATACAAATGTTGTCGGTTCTTATATTATAGCACAAGTCTAATAAAAAGTGAACAAAACTTTTGATTTTTTTTCATTTTTTTATTCATATCTACCAAAATTTTTGTAGTTTTCCTACAATGAAGAAAAATTTTTTTAATCAAACTTACGGTCATATAACAGTGCTGCAATTAATACGACAAAACAAGAACCTGCATTGTGTACTAAGGCCCCTGTCGTGGGCGTAAGAACTCCTAATACCGATAGCACAATCGCTACAAAATTAATACACATTGATAAGGTAATACTAAACTTAATCGTAGTCACTGTTGCATTTGATAGGCGTTTTAAATATGGAATTTTAGAAAGGTCATCACTCATTAATGCAATATCGGCTGCATCGACTGCAATATCACTACCCATACTTCCCATTGCAACACCAACACTTGCGGTCTTTAATGCTGGTGCATCATTGACTCCATCGCCAATCATACATACTTTTCTTTGCTCTTTTTGCAACTTCTTAATCTGTTCTACTTTTTCTGATGGCAAAAGTTGTGCATAAACTTTAGATAAATTTAATTGGCTTGCAAAATAATTTGCAGTTTTTTGATTATCTCCTGTAAGCAATACCGTTTTAATATTCATATTCGTTAGTTTCTTTATCATATCCTTTGCTTCTTCTTTTAACTGGTCGGATAAGGTAATGATTCCGATACACTTTTTTTCATTCGATATTAGAATACAGGCTTTTCCTTGACTGCAAAACTTATCTAATAATTCATCAATGGATTTATCTATTAATATATTTTTCTCTACTAAATATTGTTTATTTCCACAAAAAAGTTCATCATTTAAAACCTTTGCATCAATCCCTTTTCCTGTCGTCATTTTAAAGTTTTTAACCTCTTCTAAAGGAAAATTTTTCTCTTTTGCACAAGCAACAATCGCTTTTCCTAATGGATGTTCACTCTTAGACTCTGCTGATGCTGCAAGAATAAGTAATTGTTCTTTTGAAAGCGTCTTATCAAAGGTGCAAATATCCATTACTTTTAAACAACCATAGGTTAAGGTTCCTGTCTTATCAAAGGTAATCGTATCTACTTTCCCCATCTGTTCTAAGGCTTCCCCTGATTTAATAATGACTCCATGTTTGGTTGCTTGACCAATTGCTGCCATAATAGCAGTTGGCGTTGCAAGAACCAATGCACAAGGACAAAATACAACCAATACCGTAACTGCTCTAATTAAGTCTTTGGTAACAAGTCCAGCAATTATTGCAATCATTAGCGCAACGGGAACTAGCCAACTAGCACATTTATCTGCGATTCGCTGCATCGGTGCTTTTTTATTTTCCGCTTCTTTTACCATCTGGATTAATTTCTGTAACGAACTGTCTTTTCCAACCTTTGTTGCCTTTAAATCAATTGAACCAAAACAATTAATGGTTCCACAAAAGACTTCTTCCCCAATCCCTTTATCAATCGGCAAAGATTCTCCTGTCATAATGGACTGATTAACAGAAGTTTCACCCTCTATAATTATGCCATCAACGGGAATGGTCTCTCCTGGTAATACACGTAAAATATCATTTTGTCGTATTTCTTCTACTTTTACTAATTCTTCTTTTCCATCAACAATCTTTCTT
This sequence comes from uncultured Lachnospiraceae bacterium, assembly GCA_902496125.1. Taxonomy (GTDB): domain Bacteria; phylum Bacillota; class Clostridia; order Lachnospirales; family Lachnospiraceae; genus TWA4. Next base: position 9,120 of record CABUZU010000058.1, on the reverse strand, counting down.
CCCTTCGTCGGCGTCAGTGACAACAATTTATGCAATCCTTTTTTAGCACGATTCGTCGTCATATCTTCTAAAATTGCACCAATTGCCATAATAAAAACAACTTCTCCTGCTGCAAATAAGTCCCCAACTGCAATGGATGCGAACATTGCAATGACAATTAATAAAGCTGACGAAATTTTACTAATTCCTGGATTATAAATAATTCTCCATACTGCAAGATATAAAAGTGGGATTCCACTAATGATGATGGTAACCCATGCTGGGTCAATTGGTAGATTGATGCCAACTCTTGGAAACGTAAAACTTAGAATTAAAAACATTAATCCTATCATTGTCATCTTAATACCTGATAATAAATCATTGATTTTTTTTAACATAATCTCCATCCCTTTCTTGACAACTAATAAAAATTGACATACAATTTATTCAATACAAAACATTTTGTTTGATATCTACTTTATCAATTTTCTTCTAAAAAACAAGAGTTAAATTTAACGTTTTGTTCGTTACGGAACACTTCTTAAAAATTGTACGGAGGGCATTATGGATAGACGACAACAAAAAACAAGAGAAGCGGTTTTTCTTGCCTTTGGTTCTTTACTTGAACACAAAAATTATAGTAATATTACCGTTCAACAAATTATTGATGCAGCCAATATTGGCAGAAGTACCTTCTATGCTCATTTTGAAACGAAAGATAACTTATTAAAGGAATTATGCGAAGAACTCTTTCACCATATTGTAAGTACAGCGATTGACCACACCCATATTCACGGCGTGCAGGCTCCTGAATCAGTCTTTTGTCATTTGCTCCAACATTTAGCTGAAAATGACTACAACATTCTTGGACTTCTTTCTTGTGAAAGCAATGAAATTTTTCTAAGATATTTTAAAAATAGTTTAAACGAATTGATTGAAATGCAATTTGCTGACCATATGAAAAATAAGCTCGTACCTAAAGATTTTTTAATCAATCATATTTCTAGTAGTTTTGTTGAACTGGTTTTATGGTGGATTAAAGGAGGCCTGAAACAAAACCCAGTTGAATTAGATGGCTATTTTCTTGCTGTTATTGAACCGATTCTCTAGGTATAAGAAAAGGTCGTGAAATCACGACCTTTTTTCTAATCAAGCTTCTTACTCATTTCATGCCATTCTTCCCCACCCCAAGAAGAATTTGCAATTCCCTCATCAAAAAATCCCATCTTCTTATACATTAAAACCTTCGAATCTAAACAAGTTAGAAGAAGTTTCTTACGATGATTTTGTTTTTCTCTTTCAACATATCGTCTTACAATCTCAGTCGCTAGTCCTTTCCTTCGATATTCTGGCAACACGTCAAGACCTAATAGCATCACATTTTTTCCTATTGGATTATAAAGTGTAATATCTGTAAAAAATTCATCACGAAAACGCTCTTCATCCGTTGATAATCCATTTAAAAAACCTGCAATCTTACCAGTCGTTTTATCCACTGCTATTAAAAATAATTCCGGTGCAGCCTCCACTCTTTCTATCATATGTTTTTTAGAACAAGCTTCATTTGGTGGAAAGCAAATGCTCTCAATTATTGCAACTTGATCTGCTTCTTCTAAAGATACATTTCTAAATTCAAACTGTTCCATGTTTTCTACCTCTATCTTTTTCTTTAATGATAGCAGAAATTTTTAGTATTGACAACGTAATATAACAGTGTTATACTATGAATAAATATAACACTGTTATATGAGGTGATAACATGGCTAATGAAGAATCAACCACCTTGCAAAATATCTTAAAAGCAGGGAAAGCAGAATTTCTAGAAAAAGGATTTAAGTCTTCTTCCTTAAGAAATATTGTTAAGACTGCCGGCGTTACAACTGGTGCTTTTTATGGATATTTTTCTGGTAAAGAAGCTCTTTTTGCTGCCCTTGTAGAAGAACATGCTGCTACTGTTATGAGTCTTTTTATGGAATCTCAAGAAGACTTCACTAAACTTCCTAAGGAAGTTCAAGTAGAGCATATGGGAGTCGAGAGCAGAGAGAGTCTAAATCGAATTTTGGATTATATATACGCCCACTATGATGAATTTAAGTTAATTCTTTGTAAATCTGAGGGGACTCCTTATGAAAGCTTCATCCACAACATGGTTGAGATTGAAGTCGGACAGACTTTTGCTTTCATTGAAGTTTTACAATCTACTGGTAAGAAAGTTCCTACGATGGAGAAGGAAGTCTGCCATATGATTGTAAGTGGAATGTTTTCTGGTATTTTTGAACTAATTGTTCACGATATGCCAAAAGAACACGCTAGAAAATATGTATCCGAATTTCAAGATTTCTATATTGCAGGCTGGTCAAAAATTTTAGGACTTTAAGTCCTTTAATTTTTCTTTAATAGTTAGTTACTACTATCAAAAATTAGGTTAAGAGGAGGAAATTGTTTTGAAAAATCAAAAGAAATCAAGCCTATCAAGGCTTATGGAATATGCAGGAAATTATAAATATTTTACATATTTCTCATGGATTCTAAGTGCAATTAGTGCCGCATTTGCATTAGTTCCATTTTATTACTTATGGAAGATTATAAAAGAAGTATTAGACGTGATGCCGCATTTTGAAAATGCCACCCATATTATTCACAATGGCTATATGGCAGTATTCTTTTCAATCTTTTCTATGATTATTTATATCGCAGCTTTGATGTGTTCCCATGCTGCTGCTTTTCGAGTTCAAGCAAACCTACGAAAAGCCATGATGCATTACATCGCCAAACTTCCACTTGGTGCAGTTGAATCTATTGGCAGTGGTAAACTAAGAAAAATTGTAAATGAATCTTCGGCATCTACAGAAACTTATCTTGCACACCAACTTCCCGATATGGTGGGTTCTTATATTACGCCAATCGGTCTTTTTATTTTCCTATTCGCCTTCGATTGGCGATTTGGATTATTTTCATTAATTCCAATTGCACTAGCCTTTATTATTATGATGGCTTTTATGACTGGTCCCACATTAAAACAAAAAATGAACGAATATCAAAATGCCTTAGACGATATGTCAAATGAAGCCGTTGAATATATTCGAGGAATCCCTGTTGTGAAAACCTTTGGTCAAACCGTATTTAGCTTTAAACGTTTTAAAGATTCAATTGACCGCTATAGTACTTGGTCCATTGGTTATACCAAGGATTTACGTATTCCAATGGGTATTTTTACCACATTAATTAACGGTATCTTTGCCTTTATTTTACTAGCAGGTATGATTTTTACAAACCATGGCATTACTAATGAATTAATTTTAAATATTCTCTTTTATATTATTATTACTCCCGTTCTAACAGTAACCATGACCAAGGTTATGTTCCAAAGTGAAAATAAAATGATTGTGGAAGATGCATTAGCTCGAATGGATAGCATTTTAACCCTAGACCCACTTTCCTCAACAGGTAAAGCAAAAAATCCATCCGACTCTTCGATTGAACTAAGAAAAGTAAGCTATAGTTATGATGGTAAAAAGAATGCTATCGACCAGGTTTCATTAAAGATTCCTGCTGGAAAAACCGTAGCCTTTGTCGGTCCTTCCGGTGGCGGTAAAACGACCCTTGCCAATTTAATCACCCGTTTCTTCGACCCACAATCTGGTGAAGTTTTAATTGGCGGTGTCAACGCTAAAGATATTGATAAAAAGAAATTGATGGAAACAGTATCCTTTGTATTTCAAAATAGCTGCTTAATAAAAGCTTCCATCCTTGATAACGTTAAACTTTCAAAACCTAATGCTAGCAAAGAAGAGGTATTATCCGCATTAACGAAGGCACAATGCCTTGATATTATTGATAAATTTTCAAATGGAATGGATACCGTTATCGGCACAACTGGCGTTTACCTATCTGGTGGAGAGACTCAACGAATTGCAATTGCAAGAGCCATCTTAAAAGATTCTCCAATCGTTATTCTAGATGAAGCTACTGCATTTGCAGACCCTGATAATGAAACGAAGGTTCAACAAGCTCTTAACGAACTTTCAAAAGGCAAAACTGTCATTATGATTGCACATCGACTCTCTACGATTGAAAATGTCGATTGCATTTATGTATTAAAGAATGGAAAAATCGCTGAATATGGAAATCGTAAGAAACTTATGGAAAAAAATGGTATTTTTGCTCAAATGTTTAATGATTACAACAGTGCTGTTGAATGGAAAGTAGCAAAGGAGGAAGCAAAATGATTGAAAAATTAATGCATAAATATGCACTGTCAAGACGTGGTGCAAAAGATTTAATTCTTGGTATACTTGCTTGTACCTTACAAGATATTTCTTTTATGTTTCCTGTCAGTCTTTTATATCTTTTTGTTAAAGATTTACTGGCAGGAAGTTTAACTGGCAAAGCTTCTTTTTATCTTATCGGTTCGATTCTTTGCTTATTACTTATTTTTGCTATTACCTATTGGCAATACAATTCAACCTTCCTTGCCACTTATATTGAAACGGGAACCAGACGAATCACACTCGCAGAAAAACTTCGTAAAATCCCTCTCTCTTTCTTTGGTAAGAAAGACTTAGCCGACCTTACAAGTACTATTATGGCCGATTGTACCGTACTTGAAACTGCATTTTCCCATTTTATTCCACCATTTGTAGGCTCCATGATTTCTACGATTTTAATTGCAATTTCACTCTTCTTTTTTAATTGGAAGATGGCCATTGCCTCCCTATGGGTTCTTCCCATTGCACTTATGATTGTCACTTTCTCTGCAAAAGTACAACAAAAGCTTAGTAAAAAATCCATGGATGCAAAAATGGTCTGTGCCGATGGTATTCAAGAATGCATTGAAACCATTCAAGATTTAAAATCCAATAATGCAGAAACTTCTTATATGAGAGGCTTAGATGATAAAATTGATGCCGTTGAACACTGTGCTTTAATTAGTGAATTTGGTACTGCTGCCTTTGTCGCATCAGCACAGATGATTCTAAAACTTGGCATTGCAACTACTGCACTAGTAGGGTCTTCTCTATTAATAAAAGGTCAATTAGATGTCCTTACCTTTTTTATGTTTTTACTCTTAGTTTCAAGACTCTATGACCCCATGCAAGCATCCTTACAAAATCTCGCTGCAATTATTAGTACGAAAACCAATATTACCAGAATGAATGAAATCTTAGACCATGAAGTCCAATCAGGAAGTACGACCCTTACTAATAAAGGATACGATATGGTTTTTGACAACGTTGGATTTGCATATAATGATAAAGAAACGGTATTAAAAAATGTATCCTTCAGTGCCAAACAAGGAGAAGTTACTGCCCTTGTTGGTCCTTCTGGTGGCGGTAAAACCACCGTTTCTAGATTGGCTTCTAGATTCTGGGATATCAGTCAAGGTAAAATCACAATCGGTGGCATGGATATCTCAACCATCGACCCCGAAACTTTACTTAGCTTATACTCCATTGTATTCCAAGATGTTACTCTCTTTAACAACACCATTATGGAAAACATTCGATTAGGTAAAAAAGATGCCACCGATGAAGAAGTCTTACAAGCTGCTAAGATGGCAAATTGTGATGAATTTGTCTCAAAACTTCCTGAGGGCTATCACACCAATATCGGCGAAAATGGATACAATCTATCCGGTGGTGAACGTCAACGAGTTTCCATTGCTCGTGCCTTTCTAAAAGATGCACCAATTATTTTATTAGATGAAGCCACCGCATCCTTAGATGTTGAAAATGAAACCTTGATTCAAACCGCTCTTTCAAGGCTGATTAAAAATAAAACCGTTATCATCATCGCCCACCGAATGAGAACCGTAGCAAGTGCTGATAAGATTGTTGTATTAAAAGAAGGAACCGTTGCTGAACAAGGTAATCCCAAAGACTTATTAAAGAAAGATGGTATCTTTAAACATATGGTAGAGCTTCAAACTCAATCGCAGGGTTGGAGGCTTCAGTAAACAAAGGCACCTCCCCAATAAGGGAGGTGTCAACTCTAATACTTTTTTATCATTTCTAAAAGCATATTTTTCATTTTATTTCTCATCGATTGAGGTCTTAAAATTTCAACAGAATTTCCCTGACTCAACAACCAAGTAAAAATTCCATCTTCTGAAACTTCTGCCTCAACAATATATTCGCCTTTTTCGCCTGCTAAAATACAGGCGGTAGGAAGTCGTTCTAAAAGGTCTTCGACATTCTTCCCTGTATATCGAAACTGAATCTTTGTAAGATTCCCCATAAACATGAACTGAAATTTATTGTGGTCATCCAATTTAAATTTCTGCCCTACCTCTTGATACTTCATAATCTTATCCACTCGGAAAATGGTCGGATAATCAAACTTTTGTTTATAGCTTCCATCCTCTTTCTTTTCTACGACAAATGCATTTAAATAAAAATAACTATCAGAGAATAAAAGAGCTACCGGCCAAATCGTTTTCTTTATAATATCATTAATCGAAATCTGCTTCGCATAGGTAATTTCTATCACTTGATATTGTTCAATTTCCTCGCCCAATTTCCAAAGCTTATCATTTATATTAGACTTCGAACTTTTCTCTATATACTGATGTTTTTCTGTTGAAATCAAATCTACTATTTCTTTTCTGTGTTTGTAAGGTACACATCTTCTTATTAACTTATCTAAAATAGAAGTCATCTCTTCTTTCGTAAACGCCCTGCTCTCTAATAAAATTTTACTAATTGCAAGCACCTCATCATTACTCATAAGAGACTCCTTATCACCAACCATTACAAATCCATCCTTTGAACGGTCATAGACAATCTCTCTTGATTTCTTTAACTCTTCATTACAAGAAATAAAAGCACGGATACTGTCAATATCTCGTTGAATCGAACGTTTATCAACATCGTATCTTTTTGCTTCCTCTTTTTTATTAATCACCTTGCCCTCACATAAACGAACATACATATCTAGAATCCTGTTCGTCTTTCCTTGCTTTGTCAAATCGTTTCCACCCCTTTTGTCTGCTGTTATTTCTATAATATTCTATTATTTTATTAAAAAATCTTATATCTTGTATACTAGTCAAACGGCTAGTATTTTAGTGGAAATACTTGTTTTTACTCATATAATTCATACATCTTCCTAATTTCTTCTTTCATCTCATTTACAAAATCTTCTGGATAAATTGCCTTCACCATCTTTCCTTGAGATAGTAAAAACATATTGATGCCCGTTCCAAAAACTTGTGCTTCAATAATAAAAGCCTTGCCGTTTTTACCAATTACTCTAGCCGTAGGAATCTTATCTAAGATGGCTTGAAGCGAATAACCATCAAATTCAAATCGAATCGTACGAAGCTTCCCTGGAAACATTAACTGGATTCTACTTTTTAATTTCCCCTCGTCAAATTGGTGCTCACTGTCTAAGCGAAAAGTCGTCCGATGTTCAATGATATTTTTAATACGGTCTACTCGAAAATACCTAGGCTCACATCCTTCTTCATCGCATTTATAAGCAATGAGATAAAAATAAAAATCTGAAAATGTAATTGCAATCGGTCTTAATCGCCTTGTTACATATTCACGACTCATCTTATAATAATCAATCGTAATCTCTTGTTGTTTATAAATACAATGAATCAACTTCCACAAATTATCAATCACACTTTCACAATCGCTATATACCGGATTGTAGTAGTTCATTTCCTTAGCAATGATATCCTTTAGAAGAATCTTATCTTTATAAGAAATCATACGCTGCAATCCCTTGATAATACTTGAAATTTCATCCTTACTAAACGCTCGACAACCAATTAAAATCTCAACAATTGCCATTAGTTCCTTACTTGATAACGTATTCTTCACTTGCGAATGATAACACTTCGCACTATTGTCATATTCTATTTGAATGTAATCGGATAATTCACTATTACTTGAAAGAAACGTTTTTATAAAATTGATATCACGGGTAATCGTCTTTGTCGATACCCCATATTCCTTACTTAGATGACTCGATGAAAGGTCCTCGCCCTTTATCATTCGAAAAAAGATGCCTAGCATTCTTGATTTGTTTTTATGAGTAATATCGTCCATACTGCTACCCCCTATGGTGTTTTTATCCATTATACCACAAGAGTGAGACATATGTCTGTCTTGGTAAAAAAATAATTTGGGAATTTTAGAAAAAAAGAGGAATGCCATAAAACATCCCCCTTAGTTAATTCTATTATTCTTTTTGAATCAGCCAATCTAAAATATTGACAACTTTAATCCCCTCATAATTTCCAATCGTAAATTTATCTAATGTTAAAACAATTTTTTCATAATTGTCACGAATAAGTTGAAGTGGTTTGAGTTCTCTAGCAAAAGTTTCTTTTGCTGTCATATCAGCAGTAACTTGAATATAAGTAAAAACTCCCTTTTTTTCTGCCACAAAATCCACTTCTGTATTATAGTATTTTCCAATATTTACCTTATAACCTCGTCTTAGTAACTCAAAAAATACAATATTTTCGATTGAAAATCCCAAATCATAAGCTTTTCTAGGCAAAATATGGTTACGAATTCCAAGGTCTACCATATAATATTTTTTATTCGACTTTAATAACTGCTTTCCAACAATATCAAAACGCTCCACACAATAAAATATAAAGGATTCTGTTAACGCCTCTAAATAATCATTTACCGTATTTTGAGCAATCTTTCTACCACTAGATACTAAATAATTTGTAATACTTCTAACGGAAATAGGACTTCCTATTGTACTAGCTAAATATTTCGTAAGTATTTTAAGTAACGAAATATCTGTTATTTTACAATTTGTTTTTTCCAAACTGCGACGTTTTTGTCTATCCTCAATATCTCGCACAATTACCGTATTGTAAATACCTTCTAAATAAGTATCCACCTTGTCTTCCTTATTATCCATTGTCGCAATAAAAGGTAAGCCACCATATTTGATATAATCGGCAAATGCACTTTCATAGTCCTTATCACAGACTTCTAAATATTCTTTAAACGATAACGGCAACATTGAAACTTCTACATATCTTCCACTAAGAAATGTTGCAAGGTCACTAGATAGCATATATGCATTCGAACCGTAACTTAGAAAGTTGGAAAATCTTAGAAAATCACTTTTCTGCTCTTACGGTTAAGCTTAAATTTTATAACCTTT
>CABUZU010000057.1 GCA_902496125.1 uncultured Lachnospiraceae bacterium | reverse complement strand
CTGCCTTACCAGTATCACCAGAGGTTGCGGTTAAAATTACAATTTCTTCTTTGATATCATTTTTCTTTGCAGCGGTTGTCATTAAATAAGGTAAAATAGAAAGTGCCATATCCTTAAATGCAATCGTAGAACCATGGAATAATTCTAGATAATAAGCACCGTCTGCTTCTTTTAATGGAGCAATTTTATCGGTATCGAATTTAGAATCATAAGCACTGTTAATGCAGTGCTTTAATTCTTCTTCTGTATAATCTGTTAAAAATAGTTTCATTACTTCATATGCAACTTCTTGATAGCTCTTACCTGCAAGTTCTTTTAAACTTACATCTAAAGTAGGCATTGTATCTGGTACAAATAGACCACCATCGGTTGCAAGTCCCTGTAAAACTGCCTTTGAAGCGGTTAAACCAGTATCTTTTCCTCTTGTACTGCTGTATAAAATCTCTTTCATCGATCATACTCCCTTACTTAGATTTAGATTTTTGTTTTTTATGATACCACAACGATTTTTATCTGTAAAGCTTGTATTTTTAGATTCCCTCACAATTAAACGGCGGAATAAAACTCTCACTTGCCGTTTCTCCCTCTTGAATAAAACCATTCTCAACACCTAGTTCAATTGCAAAGTCTACAAGCTTATCATATTCTTTCTTCGTTACCTTACGATTTAATGGTGGCAAAACACCCTGCATTGGTGTATATTGACTCATTAAACTAATATAAATATCATCTTTATAGGTCTGGTACAGATATTTTACAATCTTTTTCGAATCATTTAGACCTTCTGGCAAGAGTAAATGTCTTACAATGACTCCTCGTATCATCATATCATCTTCAAATTTTGGGGTACCAACCTGCCTTACCATCTCATCAATTGCCTTTGTAGCATAGGAAAAATAATCATTTGCCTTCGAATATTTTAGACTCATTTCATTGCTATAATATTTTAAGTCCGGCAAATAGATATCGATTAACCCTTCTAAGCTTCTAAGGCTTTCTACTTTTTCATAGCTACTGGTATTGTATACAAATGGCAGATTTAACTTCTCTTTCTTTGCAATGAAAATCGCCTCTTTAATCTGAGGAATATAATGCGTCGGCGTTACTAAATTAATATTTCTTGCACCTTTTTCTTTTAACTCAAAGAAAATATCTACTAAACGTCTTAAACTAATTTCTTTTCCAATTTTTCCGTGCGAGATATTCTCATTCTGGCAAAATACACAACCCATGTTGCAGCCAGAAAAGAATACCGCTCCTGAACCTTCTTTTCCAGAAATACACGGCTCTTCCCAGTAGTGAAGGGCAGCCCTTGCAGCTGCGATTTCACTACCCTCTTTACAATATCCAATTTGTCCTAAATTTCTATTCACTCCACACTCTCGTGGACATATCTTACACGAATTTAACATATCTTATCCCATATATTAAAAAACTCCCCCGAAGGGGAGTCACATTACAGCATCTTTTCAAGTGTCTTACGAATTGCCTTAATAAATCCTTCGCTTGTTTCTACTGTAGGATTTTCAATCGTAGTCATAAGAGCTAAGTCTTTTGTCATTGTTCCTGATTCAATCGTATCGATTGTAGCCTTCTCTAATTTCTTAGCAAATTCACAAAGCTCTGGAATGTTGTCTAATTCACCACGTTTATTTAATGCACCAGTCCAAGCAAAAATAGTTGCTACAGAGTTTGTAGAAGTACTTTCACCTTTTAAGTGCTTGTAATAATGTCTCTGTACGGTTCCATGAGCTGCTTCATATTCATAATATCCCTTAGGAGATACTAAGACAGAAGTCATCATTGCAAGTGAACCAAAGGCAGTTGCTACCATATCACTCATCACATCGCCATCATAATTCTTACAAGCCCAGATATATCCACCTTCTGATTTAATAACACGAGCTACTGCATCATCGATTAAGGTGTAGAAATATTCAATACCTGCTGCATCAAATTTTTCTTTATATTCAGCTGCAAAAATATCAGCAAAGATATCTTTAAAGGTATGGTCATATTTCTTAGAAATGGTATCCTTTGATGCAAACCATAAATCCTGTTTGGTTTCTAATGCGTAGTTGAAACAACTTCTTGCAAAGCTTTCAATCGAAGCGTTGATGTTGTGCATACCCTGAATAATACCAGGACCGTCAAATTCATGAATGAGTTCTCTTGTCTCTTTCCCATCTTTATCGGTATAAACAAGTTCTGTCTTACCTGCTGCTGGAATCTTCATTTCACTTGCCTTATATACATCGCCATAAGCATGTCTAGCAATGGTGATTGGTTTCTTCCAGGTCTTTACATATGGCTCAATTCCCTTTACAACGATAGGTGCACGAAAAACGGTTCCGTCTAACATTGCACGAATGGTTCCATTTGGACTCTTCCACATTTGAGATAGATTGTATTCTGGCATACGTGCAGCATTTGGTGTAATGGTTGCACATTTAACTGCTACACCATATTTCATTGTTGCATTTGCAGAATCGATGGTTACTTGGTCTTTGGTCTTTTCTCTATACTCTAGTCCTAAGTCATAATACTCTGTGTTTAAGTCAATGAACGGAAGTAATAATTCATCCTTAATCATCTTCCAGAGAATTCTTGTCATTTCATCTCCATCCATTTCAACAAGTGGAGTGGTCATTTTAATCTTATCCATTGTTACGTCCCCTTTCTTCTACTCAGAAGTACCTTTCCCTATCATTATTTTCCCCTATTATATTCGAACTTAAAGTTCATTGTCAATGTATTTTATTCATTGATATCCTGAATTTTTACATTGTTGTAGAAAAAATGCAAAATTTCTGAATATTTCTTTCCGTCTTTCGCCATTTGTTTCATCGCTGCTTGGCTAAGTCCTACACCGTGTCCAAACCCTCCTCCATGGAATATCATCTTATTTTTATTTTGTTCAATATAGAAAAAAGCACTTGGAAAAACCGATAAATTCGTGCGAATAGAGCCATCCATCTTCTTTATCTTCCAGTTTTTACTTCCAAGTACCTCTCGTATCCTTCCCATTCCAGTTACTGTCTTTTTTGAGCCATCGGTAAACCAAATTTCTAATTTCGTCACTCCGCCACCAACTCCTCTTTTCTTACATAGAATGCGAGAAACTTTTTGCTTCATCGCTAGATTCTTCGTTAATTGTGTTGTGTTTGTTTCAATCTGCCATCGAAACCACGGCATATTTTGATCATAAAAATTACAGTCAAAGGATTTCCAATCGTTATAGGCTTTTCTAAATCCAGTATTCGTATTTAAGTCTAGTGTACTAAGCACGGGTACTTCTTTTTTCTTTAAGTTTCCAGATAACTTCGATGAATAATTCTTACTTTTACTTTGCCAAATGCTAGTATCCGCAGTAAATCCCCACGAAGTCGAATAATACCAGGTTCTTATGATTTCTTTCGTATCACAATCGACTAAGACCTCTCCCTTCGTCTTCTTTACCGCCTGCTTGACTGCTTTTGAACTTAATTGCTTATTATAAACCTGAGAATCGGTGCTATCCCATACATCACAGGACTTTTTAATGGCATCTGGATTTGTAAGCTCCTTTTTGTCTTTCCCTGCTAAAGCACTAAACGCATAACTTCTTGCACAGACCGCCTGTGCTTTTAATGCCTCCACTTCACTATTTGCTGAAATTTCACTAGGAATTACAAATCTTAAATAGTTCTCAAGCTCTAACCTGTTTACTATATAAATTTTATCTTTCTGAAAATATAAGGCGATTTTTCCAAGATAACTTGGATGCCCAAATGAACGATTTAAAGATAGGCAATTGATGCCCTTTTTAGATGGTGAGTATAATAAAACCCTCTCTCCGGATTGAAAATCAGAAGATTTATAGGTTACTTTTTTCTTTGCAGGAATTGTCTTTTTATTTGAACTAGTCTCTACTATGTAATCTTTATCACAGGTAAAGGAAACCTGTTTAAAATATTTTTTATTATCATCGGTAATTCCTACGTTGATATAATAGTCTTTGGGTTTTGGCTTTGGCTGTGTTTCTTCTACACTTTGAACGTATTTTAAATATTCTGGCTTTTTTGCATCGGTAGTCACTACTTTTGCACATAGGCACCCTAATAATGCAACATAAATACAAGCAACAATTTTCTTAAACAAATGCTCCCTCCTTATGCGTTAAAAAAAGCAGCACTAAGTGCTGCTTTCATCATTTGTTCAGAATCCCCGAAATGCCGGTCCTACCTTTGACTCCTAGCGTCTTGCTAGGTGGGCAACCGCAACCTGATCATCTGTCTTCCACTCATATCAACAGAACATAAAATGTTCGGAGGCTTGACATCAAATAGGCAATGTAGGAATCCCTTTTAAAGTAATGTAGGTTCAAATATAGTAGGATTTATCGAACACCCCAGGTTATCGAGTTCTTAACATGTGGCTATTATACAACATGCCCTTTTATATTGCAAGTACTTTTTTTACTTTGTTAAAAATTACTAAAAAATTGTACCTCTAATATTCTCCATAAGTGCCATAATATCCGTAACGGTTATAGCTGTATTTCTTATTTTGAACATCTGCTTTATTTAATACGGCACCTAAAATTCTACACTTACTAGCTTCAATCTGCTTTTTAAATGTCTGTAATGCACGGTAGCTGGTCTTTTTACTTTCAATTACTAAGACGAAACCGTCACAAATTTCAGCAATAACGGCAGCATCAATAACGTTACCAAGTGGTGGGCAGTCGATAATGACATAGTCATACTGCTCACGAGCTACTTTTATTAACTCGCTAAAATAATGATTTCCTAATAATTCGGAACTATTTGGAACTAATGGTCCAGTAAATACAATATCGAAGTTTTCAATATTCGTTTGACAAATACAATCATCAATATTTGCCTGTCCGGATAAAAGATGGGTTAACCCCTTAGTTTCTACATTTACTCCATAACGAGCAATCGTTACAGACTTTCGAATATCGGCATCAATATATAAGGCTCTTTTCCCATCGTTGGCAAATGCATTAGCTAATTGAAAAGAAACTGTTGATTTTCCTTCATTTGGAAATGCACTCGTTAATCCAACAACCTTAATATCATCTCCACAGAAACGAATATTTGTACGAAGTGTCTTATAAGCTTCATTAACGTTTGCATCTAATTTTTTTAATCTTTCAAAAGTTATCTTCATCGAACACTTCTCCTTTTATTCTTTTTATTTTTCTTCTTTGATTTTTTATCGTCTTCTAATGGAATAACCGCTAAAGTCTCTAATTCTAAATAACGTTCAATATCATCGGTACCTTTAATCGTATCATCTAATAGATAACGAACAACAATCCATGCAGAAATTAATAGGAATCCTAACATTCCGCCAATTAATACATTTTTCTTAAAGCTTGGACTTACTGGTGATTCATTTACAATTCCTCGTTCTGTAATATTTGGTTCTGGAGCTTCCATAACTGCTGCAATACGTTTTACCGAAACATCGGTAAGCTCATCTACAATGGTCTTAGCCATATAAGGGTCTGCATTGGTTACGGTAATATCTAAGAAACGGGTATCCGAAGGGTTTGTAACAGAAATACTTCCTACAAACGCTTCGTAAGTGGTATTAAGGTTTAAATTGTTAATTACTTGTTCTACTACATTTCGACCGGTAATTAATTTCATATAGTCACTTGTAACCGCTGTTCCTAATTGTAAATCTGATAAAGAAAGCGATGCTAAACTTGAAGACGGATTTAAAATATAAATCTGTGCTGAGGATTGATACATTGGAGTAATTGTCGTTAATGTAACAACTGCTGCAACAATCATTCCTATAAATGTACAAATAAGAACGCTCCAAATTTTCTCAAACCATACAAAAAACAATTCCCTTAAGTCAATTTCTACTTCATCATTTTGGTAGTTATTCATACTTTTACCTTTCTCTTACTTATTCCTCTAAATATTTATCATCAAGCATCATCTGTGGATTATCCCAAAGAACCTTACTACAATAAGAAAGAGATAAATTCTTTTTCATCCATTCTATGCTCTTTAATAACTTGGGTGAACGAGTTGTACTATTATGTGCGTCACTCGCAAGAAAACTAATCTGTTCTTCTTTTAAAAGCTTATGACACCATCTTGAATGTTCGGAAAAGATTCCTCCAAGTATACTCTGCCCATTCATCTGCAAATATACGCCTAATTCTTTTATCTCATCAATTCGATCCATCTTTTTATATAAACAACGGTATCGTTCTACATGAGCTAAAATTGGGAAAAATCTTGCTTGAATCAATGTCCTAAAAGACTTATATAAATCCTCATAAGAAACATTTGGAAGGTACTCAACTAAAATATATCTTGTACCATTTATTGTGGTAATCTTTCCATCTTTTAAATCTTCAAGAATCCCATCTTCATATAAAATCTCATTACCTAAATATAAATTCATATCAGGATAGAGTGAAGATATTTTTTGTTTTAATTCATTAAAACGGCTTAGTAATTTGTTCAAATCATAAAGATTATTGTTCTTTTCATAATGAGGCGTCAAAATAACATTTAAGATTCCCTCTTTATAAGATATTCCTAACATCTCTAAAGATTCCTCTATTGTTTTCGAACCATCATCGACGCCATAAAGCATATGACTATGTATATCTACTACCTGCATCTTACTCCTCATTACTCTTCTTCAATATCTTGTTTTATCTTTCTTCCAATTGCAAAAGATAACACACTAATTACTAATAATATCAAGGCTACGATAATCAAATAATGATACAATGTAATTAAATAATTATTTGAAAATGGTTTTAAATAACTAGAAAAGGCTTGATTAATACTATAAATTCCATTCGTCTTTAAAAAGAATACTCCCAGTAACAATATACTAGCACTTGCCAATGTCGACCTACTAATTGCATAAATACCGGTATAAGGCACTCGTCCCATAACCAATAAAACAAAAATGGATACTAAAACAATGATTCCTCCTATGAGCATAGAAATCATTAAACGCTTAATAATTTTACCAAACGTATAGATTAATGTACCAATTCCAAGGTCTGCATAGGTCTTATAAATAGACAAAATATTCTTTTGCAGCGATTTATCGGTAATCTTTGTATTAATTATTTTTTCTATTTCTTGATAACAATCTCCAACTTCTTTATTAGCCTCTCTAAACTTTAATACATTTCTAGACACAAAACTAAAGTCTTCTAATGTCAAATCTTCATCTAATAACAAATCTTCATTACCAGATATTACTAGTTGCATATGAATTTCTTGCATCATATCTTGATAGATTTCTTGATAATATTGATTGGCATTCAATGTTTTTTGCAAATAATCCTTATTCGTAAATACCATTTGAATAACTGTAATCAATACTAGCAGTATTGTAGCAATAGTTAAAATAATTGTCAATAAGAATCGAATGGCTCTTCGCCAAGTCTGTCTTTCTTTTCTACCTTTTCTTGTTTTATTCTTTTGGAAAATAAAACATTTTTTTATTGCTAAAATTGCTACAAAAATAAGGGTTAGAACTGCTAAACATACCAAGACAATTGTAATTTCTAAGACAAATATATTTCCCTTTAAATCAAATTTTGCTACGGTACTATTATCTTTACCATCTACATATTCATAGTAAATCTTATTTTCTTCGTGGTCATAAGAAATCTGACCTTTTAATTTTGTTTTTTCCTTTGATTGCTTAGATTCTATTGCTAAAACAGAAGTTTCTATCTCCTGTGAATTTTCTACTTTACTTTCATCTGTTGCAGACTCTGCACCCTTGCTTTCCTCACTCTCTAATACCCCAGAAGATGTTTCTGTTTTTTTCGTTTCTTGTGATTTTGTCGTTTCGACTGTTTTCGTTGTTTCGACTGCTTTCGTTGTTTCGACTGCTTTCGTTGTTTCGACTGCTTTCGTTGTTTCAGTTTGACTGCTTCCCCCTGAAACCTTTGTTAAATATCCTTCTTTTACACCTTTTTCAACGTTAGAATAAATCATTGAAATGGCTTTTGATGCCTGAGCAGAAGTTAAATCAATATCATCCCTATTTAAATATGCTCGGAGTTGTGCTACATAAACACTCTTCGCTTTATAGGTTTCTCCATTATAAGAAAAAGTTCCTGTTGCGATACTATAAACCGTTTGTTCATTGCCATTCATACTTCCAGCAAAACAAACTTGAGGTTTTAAACAAAGAACTAATAGACATAAAAGTCCTATTATAAATTTCTTTTTCATTTCAGCTCCTTTAGAGGGCAAATTTCCTCATCAATGCATAAAATAGCAGTGAGAGAAGTTTCTCCCACTGCTAATACTATATTTTACTTATGAATGTTATATACATGGGTTGGTTCTACATCAATACTATATTTTACATTCAAACGGTCAAGTGCTGCACGGTTTACTTCAACAGTATAGATACCTTTATCTAATAAGAAGCTAATTGCTTCACCAAAGACAGAATCACTAAATGTAAACTGTTCATCAGTCATTGTAAAAATAACATTTCTATTAGCAATTTTAGCGGTAACAGTATCACCCTTTGTACTTAAAATCGATAAGGTATTTTCTTTACCATTTAAAATTACTTTAATATCATCGCCTGATTTTACAAATTTAAAAGTATTGCTGCCAACTTTAATTGTTTTCGTGCTTCCAGATGCACTGTAAGTACCACCGATAGATTTGGTTACATCGCTGTTAATTAAATTCCAAATGGTATCCTTTGTAATACCTTTATTGATTTCTTTATTGTAAGCTTTCCAACCTTTATCTACTGCTGAGGTTGCTACGGTAACATTTGCACCCTTTGATACAAAGTTATAAGATTTCATACTAGAATCTACAGTAAAGATGCAAGTAGTTTCATCTTTAGAAATCTTTAATGTATCTTTCTTAGGAATATTTACTGTTACTTTACAGGTAGCTTTTACTTTACTATTTGCTTTAGAAGTAGCTGTAATGGTTGTTTTACCATTTGTCTTAGCAGTTACTTTACCGCTAGTACTTACTGTTGCAACTTCTGGGTTAGAAGATTTCCATGTTACTTTTTCGTAAAGCTTAGAACTTACTTTTACTGCTAATGTTTTTGTCTGACCATCTTTTGTTAAAGTTACAGAAGATGGGCTTAAGCTAATTGTAGTAGGTTTTTTCTTTACAGTGATTTTGCAAGATGCTTTCTTCCCACCATTATCCGCTGCATAAGCAGTAATTGTTGTTGTACCTGATTTAAGAGCTTTTACTGTACCATTGAATTTTACAACAGTTGCGACATCAGGATTAGAAGAAATCCAATAAACCTTTTTATTACTTGGTTTATTTGGACTAATTGTAGCTTTTAATTTATATTCTTCTCCAACATACATTGTATCTTTACTCTTATTTAATGATACTTTAGTAATAAGAACAGGATTATTATATACGTTTACAAAAACTCTATAAGAAACTGCTCCATCTTTAGATTTAACAGTAATGGTTGCACCACCAGTTCTTAAAGCAGTAATTTTACCTTTGCTATCGACCTTTGCTGTCTTAGGATCGTTTGATTTAAAAGTAAGTTCTTTATTAGTTGCATTTGTAGGAGTTACATTAACAACTAATTTCATTGATTTACCCTTTTGAATTGCTACGTTTCTAGCAGTATTGATTGTTTCTACTTTTACTGTTTTAACAGTAACCTTACAAGTAGCTTTTACCTTAGAGCTCTTTTTAGAAGTTGCTGTAATAGTAGCTGTTCCAGCCTTTACACCTTTTACAACACCTTTAGAAGTTACTGTAGCAACTTTCTTATTGCTAGATTTCCAAGTTACCGCTTTGCTTGTAAGACCTTTTGCCTTTGTTACTTTTAAAGTTGTGGTTTGTCCAACATTGATTGTAGCTTTTGCTTTATTTAATGTAATGCTCTTAGTTGCAGCCTGTGTATTAAAAGGCATAGCCAAAGATGCTACTAACATTGCTAAAACAATAAACAATCCAGCTAGACGCTTGTTCTTTTGTTTCATCTAAGATTCCTCCTTATTTTGTTATATACCAAACTATATCACATTCAAAAAAAACGTTCAATACTAAAATTGTATTTTATTTCCAAAGTTTTTCTGGGTAAACACCTGCTTCAATCATCTTTTTAAAGCCATCCTGTGCAATCTGGGTATCTTCTTTATAAGTGATTCCAATCCAATGGTCACTTGTTTCTAATACCTTTACCGTTGCCTCTTTGGACTGAATTAATTTATCTACAATGACTGGAATTAAATATTCACAAGACAGTAAATCATTGTCTTTATTTTCTAAAAATTCTACAAATCCTTCTTCTAAATAGTCAATAAACTCTGGATAGCCTGCCCACATATTCATCGATACCTTCACATCTGGATGAATCCAAGCTTCTACTTCTTTATTATTGCAAATAAGTTTTCCTTCTTCATTTTTTTGAATACCTTTGGTTTCGATAACCTGAGTAAGCATGGAATCATCATCAACTACACAAATACCACGGGTAACACTTCCATGTTCACTAAGTGTATTCTTAAGTACAAATCCTGCCATACCCATTCTAAATGCTTTACCTTCTCCTCTTCCTTCTACTAAGAAATCATGAAGTTTTTTAAAGGCTTCCTTGCCATAATAATCATCTGCATTAATAATAACAAAAGGATCGTTTACTATTCCCTTGCAGCATAAGATTGCCTGTCCAGTGCCCCAAGGCTTTGTTCTTCCTTCTGGCACAGTAAATCCATTTGGCATATCACTAAGTTCTTGGTAGACATATTCTACTTCAATCTGATTTGCAATACGATTACCGATTACTTCTTTAAATTCTGCTTCGATGTCTTTTCTGATAATAAAAACGACCTTATCAAATCCTGCTTCTTTTGCATCATAAATAGAATAATCCATGATGACTTCGCCAAATGCATTCATTTTTGCTAACTGCTTAATGCCCGTACCAAATCTTGAACCGATGCCTGCTGCCATAATAATTAATGTTGTCTTCATAAATTTTTTTCCATCCTTTGCGACGTATTCATTCATTTACTTTTTTGCAAAAATATCTCATAATTGCAAAAAAGCCCTTTGATATTAATCAAAGAGCTCGAGCAGGGGTGGAAGGAATCGAACCCACCTCTGAGGTTTTGGAGACCGCCGTTCTACCGATGAACTACACCCCTAAAGAATCGTTTCTGTTTCTTTCAGAATCGACTTTATTTTTATACCATATATAGAATTAATTGTCAAGCATTTTTTATCAAAAAGTTAATGGCAATTGAATTTCTTGTCCATAAAAATGTTCTGGATACAGATTTGCACCGTCTAAATATCGAATCGATGCCGAAAGTTCATTCGTTTTATTCATCTCTAACATAATGTAAGAAGGAAGTCCGCCGTCTTGTCTTGGACGGGTTAAGCTTCCTGGATTGATTACGATTAGATGGTCATCAAACGTAAATTTTGGTCGATGTGTGTGCCCATACATTACAATATCAGCACCTCTAAATATTGCTTCTTGCTTTAACAGACTCGTATCCTTTGTAACACCATAACGATGTCCATGGGTAATCAATATATTTTTACCTAGGATATCAATTTCTTTTTCTCTATCAAAGCATGAGAAAAAATCCGTATTTCCTGCTACAATCTGAACAGGACATTTTGCGATTTCTTCGATTTCTTGTAAAGATGCTTCTACATCACCTAAATGAATTAATAAATCAATATCACCTTCTATATTCATTACACGAGATAGATTGGTATTGTTGCCGTGAGTATCACTAACGACTGCGACTCTCATATACGTCCTCCTTTCAGACTAAGTAAGTAAACAAAAAAGAGCGTATGACTATTTCTAATCATACACCCTTGTATGTACTAAATTTAGCACATTTTTCATTATTTGTCTAGCACTTTTTTGATTTCTCTTAATGCTTTTCCTCTATGGCTAATCGCATTTTTTTCTTCTGGAGTAAGTTTTGCCATAGTCTTTTGATAAAAAGGTACATAAAAGATTGGGTCGTATCCAAATCCGCCATCTCCTTCTGGTTGTTTTGCAATGGTACCTTCTACCGTTGCTACAGCGCTCTTTTTTGTTCCATCTGCCATTACGGCTGCGATTGCACATACATATCTGGCGGTTCGTTCTTCTTCCTTCGCATTTTCTAGTTTCTCTAATACAATGCGGTTTTTTACGTCATAAGGAGTATCCTCTCCTAAATAACGAGACGAATAGATTCCAGGAGCTTTATCT
>CABUZU010000056.1 GCA_902496125.1 uncultured Lachnospiraceae bacterium | reverse complement strand
TGTGACCTGCACTCACTATGCAAAGAAAAACACAACCACTCAAAAAATAAATGCGACCTCCAACACCGTATCATTCTAACTAAGAAAGCCTCGGGACCACTCCCGAGGCTTTGCCTACTTAAATCTAACAACCTCTGCCAAGTTATTCGTACTAACCAAATACTCTTTTCCTGACACAGACACCACATCCTTTAACACACTATCCAATTCAAATCCGCCCTCATACTTTAACGTTCCTGTTAACGTATAGATTTGACAGGAAGTGTCATTTAAGAACACAATATTTTCCCCTGTAAGCTTCACTTTTTCATATTCAAAATTAATCTCCTTCTTTAACACCTCTTTTCCACTATTATCATATAATCGAAGCTCATGTGATGTAGAACCTGTGTCTAATATTACACCTGCATAATCATCATTATAAAAAATACTTTTTACCGTTTTATTATCAAAGCTATAGCTTTCCTTACGTTCTGGCTTTAATGCATTTTCTAATGTATAAAAGTCAATTCGACCATCTCCAAATGTGACTGCCATTTCATCTCCTAAAAATGCCACCTGTGGCACCAAAATCTGGTCATAATCTGAGAATGTGCCAACCATTCTTTGTGGTTCGCTTTTACCTACATCGAAATTATAGAACGTAATTCGATTACTTACCGTTCCTGCATCCATATAAACATAAGATGCAATAAGCTGCGTTCCATTGGAGGAAATATCAATATCTAATGGATAACCGGAATCAGCGATGGTTGTACGAAGTTCAATATCTAATGCACTTCCATCTTTATTATAATACTGTATGTAGTTATATCCGCCAGTGTTTTCTTCTTGGACGGTGGCCACAACGCCCTGAGAAGCAATAACGGCTTTTAAAATCGGACGATTGGCTTTACCTTCTCCAATACATCCATCTTTATCATAAGTATAAAAATTAGTTCCTTCTTTATCATAAATTACTGCATATCCATCGCATATTGATAGCATCGGCATATTCATTGTATAAGCTTTTTGCCAAATGACTGCTCCATTTGCATCGAGTAAGGAGCTACCATCTTTGTTATAAGATAAAATGCCATCTGCAAATACTTCATAATTTGAGTTCATCGTCTTTTGAGCAGTCTGCCATTTTACATCATATGCGTGATATTCTCTTATTGAATTAATTTTACTAGATGCCAAGAACACAATTAATAAAATCAATGGTATTATAAAAATCCTTTTATCTCTCAATAATCTATGACGATAATCCACTTTTTGGGAACCTTTACCGCCTTCTAGAACTTGACCTCTAAAAATATTTCTTCGCATATCACTAGATAGATTATCTCTAGACAATAACGCTCCTCTATCGGTTCTAGATGAACTAGGTTCTCTTCTATTTCTAGTAGCACCACCTTGTGGTTTTCGGTTTGGGCTACCTTTCCTTCTTGTATTTCTCACTCTTTTATCATCCATAAGAAGCCTCCTAGTAAGTTTCTTTTCTTAGTATAACTGATATTGTCCTTAAATACCAGTCTACAATTTTATTCTCTCTTTGGTAATTGAATTTTTTGACCGACCGTTACATAATCGGGATTACTAATTTCATTTAATTCACAAATACGGTCAACCATATCCAACGTTCCATAAAACTTTAAGCTAATACTAGCAATACTCTCACCCTTTGCTATCGTATAAGCTTTTGGTATTATCACTGCACTGGCCTTACTTGCACTCTCACTTTCTGTTTGGCTTTCACTTTCAGTCTCAGTCTCTATTTGACTTTCACTTTCTGTTACAGATGCTGCTACTGGCAAGGTTTCTACGCTTTCTACTTCGGACTTATTATTCTTTCCAATCTTCGTTATACTTATTTGATCTGAAAATATTACAAACGCTAGCAAAAAGATTCCCACTAACGATACCGTTCTTACAACAATGTCTAACATATCGGGTTCCCTTCTTTTCTTCTTTTTACCTTTTACTGCTTCTTTCTTTATTGGTTCTTGTGGTATATCAGGTTCTCTTGGTTTAACCTCTATTTTATTTTTTAGTCGTGCCTCCATATAAGTTTGCATTTGTTCATTTCGTTCATAGTAGACACAATATCCTGCTACTTTTCGAATTCCATGTTGTAAATCCCTTATACAAAACTCTTCATCTTGTCCATGAATATAATATAGTACTTGTCCTTCTGATGGATAAGACTCTTCAAACATCTTCGTTAATTGTAAACGAGAAGTCTGTTCTAGCTTATCAAAAAAGAAGCAACCACATACCTCTAAATCTTTAAAATTTTTTTTAATATCATCTTCAGTATCAACTGCTCCTTTAATAAACAAATAATCGATACCATTGATTCGTTCTCGTTGTCCTAATAGGATTCCTGTTATATTCTCATTTTCCTCACTGGTTATGCATCTATGTATAAAAGTGTTAACATAATCTTCTAAATAGATTTTGATGCCTTCTTCATTCTCACCAATCTGACGGATATTTTTAGGTAATCTATAATAATTCATAATTGCCTCCTGTTCAACTGTCAAAGTTCTAATCTACACTGCCAACGCTTCATGCTTTCTTCGTTGGCAGTACGATACTATCACAGGTTTTTTGCACAATATGTCAGAATTGGTATCCTTCCACCAATAAGTGTTCAACAGGTTTCTTTCTTTTTTGCATTTGCTCGTACTCAATAATTCCTTCACTGATACAATCAGCAAGCTCCATAATAAGGGATAGTCTTGCGTTTTGTAAAAGAAGTGGCTCCATTCTTCTCCCACTTCCTACAATTCCGGTAATTGCAATATCGCCCACACTTTCTAATTTTTTATTGACTCCAAGTCCTGGAAAAATTGGTCCCTTTGAAAGTGTAATTTGAGAAATATGTTCTCTCTTTCCAAGCGAAGCATCAATTGCAATTACAATTGAATCGGCATATTCATTACGAATCTGCTTTAAAATATTTGAAAGATTCATCGCATGAACCGGCATCGTAAGAGTTCCAATGACATTTAAATCCACCTGCTCTCGTTTACTGAGCAAATGTCCAACTAAGGGACCTAAGCTATCTCCAGTTGAACGGTCACTACCAATACACAAAAATAAAATTTCTTTTTTATCCGTCTCTATTTGCACTTGATTCACCAATTTAGCTAATTGTCTTGCAAATTTCCAAGCTACAAATCGAATTCCAGTTGGATAATACTCTACATAACTTTTTAACATCTTTATAACCTCACATTTTGATGTGATTTTATTATTCCCCTAAATTAATTTCCCTATACCAATAAAAACAATGATTTCCCTTTAAAATATGGTTAAATCCATGAGACTTTGCTGCCTCTTCTTCTTTACACGGTCTTCCTCCTGGTACCCCTAGATAATACTTTCCTTCTTTTAAAAATAATATCAAATGTCTTCCTCTATAGTAACCATATAGAAGAAATTGGTTTTCAATCAATTCCTTGTCAAATTCGAATAAATCAATTAATCGAATTCGAAATACTTCTAATGTATTCCCATCTGCCTGATAGATAATCATCTTCGGAAATGCCCATTCCTGCTTTACTTCTTGTATCTGTAGAACTTCTTCTTCCTTATCTTCAAGTAAGTCTTTAAGTGTTAGTTTTTCATCCTTCCATAACGTCATTAAATATTGTTTGGTATCTTCTTCATCATAAATTAATATTCCTATTATAGACTCTAAACTGACAGTAGGCATCTGATGGACAAATTCTGCTCGGCTATTTTTTATGTAAATTCTTCCAATTGGGGTTAATGAATGTTCTTGTTTTATTAAAGCTACGGTTAATGGATTTTTAACTTCAAGCATTTTACTTAATGAAATGTAAATTCGGGCATTGTTACCCTTCATCTCAACTCTAGCAAATCCAACATTTGATTTTTCCATTTCTTCATTATACATATAAATATAAGATAAAAAACGTTTATAGCTTTCTAGTTCCATATTTTCCTCCTATTTACTCTAAGATAATATATCTTATGAAATAGGGTATAAAAAAAGACTGGAAAGACAATAGCTTTCCAGTCTTAAATCATCTTATATCGTTAACAAATCTCAGAACCTGCAATCATATCCTTCTCAGGAGATACTACGCATAAATTTCCTTTATCATCAGAAGCAGCTAGAATCATACCTTGAGATTCTACTCCACACAACTTACAAGGCTTTAAGTTTGTAACAACTGCAACCTTCTTACCAACCATCTCTTCTGGCTTATAATATTTAGAAATACCAGACACAATCTGTCTTACTTCATCGCCAATACGAACCTGAGAAACTAATAACTTCTTAGATTTCTTAACTGGCTTACATTCTAATACTTCACCTACACGAAGCTGAATCTTATCAAAGTCATCGATTGTGATTTCTTCCTTAGGCTCAACCTTAGGATATTCTACCTTAGGTGCCTTTGGAGCAGTCTTAGTTGCAACTTCTTCTAGAACTTTTTCTACATCTAATCTTGCAAATAAGATTTCAGGCTTATCCGTTACCGTATTACCTGAAGGATATTTACCAAATTCATCTAATTCTTCAAGGGTACGTAACTGTGTATTTAACTGAGCTAAAATCTTAGTAGCAGTTGAAGGCATAAATGGCTGTAATAGACTAGCACCAATACAAATGCTTTCTGTAAGGTTATATAACACCTCTGCTAAACGGTCTTTCTTTGCCTCATCCTTTGCAAGTACCCAAGGAGTGGTCTCATCAATGTATTTGTTGCAACGTTTAAATAAGTTAAAGATTTCAGTCATTGCATCTGCAACATGTAAATCAACCATCTTCTCTTCTACTTTTTTAACGGCATCTAAAACAGTAGCCTTTAAATCAGCATCAACATCTTCTACTATCCCAGTCTTTGTTACAACACCGTTAAAGTATTTGTTTGTCATTGCAATCGTACGATTTACTAAGTTACCTAACGTATTTGCTAAATCAGAATTCATACGTTCTACTAAAAGTTCCCAAGTAATAACACCATCATTTTCAAATGGCATTTCATGAAGAACGAAGTAACGAACGGCATCTACACCGAACATATCTACAAGGTCATCTGCATAGATAACATTTCCTTTTGATTTACTCATCTTGCCATCGCCCTGTAATAACCAAGGATGTCCAAAGATTTGTTTTGGTAATGGAATATCAAGAGCCATTAACATAATTGGCCAATAAATTGTATGGAAACGTAAAATATCCTTACCAATTAAATGTAAGTCAGCTGGCCAATATTTATCAAACATTGGATCGCTATTTCCATCTAAATCAAATCCAAGTCCAGTGATATAGTTAGAAAGTGCATCAATCCATACATAAACTATATGCTTGTCATCAAAATCTACTGGGATTCCCCATTTAAAAGAAGTTCTAGATACACATAAATCTTGAAGTCCTGGTTTTAAGAAGTTATTCATCATTTCGTTCTTACGAGAAACTGGCTGAATAAATTCAGGATGTTCTTCAATGTGTTTAATTAAACGGTCGGTATATTTACTCATCTTAAAGAAATAAGCTTCTTCTTTCGCACTCTGTACTTCTGCACCACAATCTGGGCATTTTCCATCTACAAGCTGAGAAGCAGTAAAGAAGGATTCGCAAGGCTTACAGTACATTCCTTCATAATAACCTTTGTAAATATCTCCTTGGTCGTATAATTTCTTAAAAATCTTCTGAACCTGTTTTTCATGATATTCGTCTGTTGTACGAATAAATTTATCATAAGAAGTATCCATTAAATCCCAGATACGTTTAATTTCTCCAGCTACATTGTCAACAAATTCCTTTGGTGTAATACCAGCAGCATTTGCCTTATCTTCAATCTTCTGACCATGTTCATCTGTACCAGTCTGGAAACGCACATCATATCCTTGTGCTCTTTTATATCTCGCAATTGCATCTGCTAAAACAATTTCATAGGTATTACCAATATGTGGTTTACCAGAAGTGTATGCAATCGCTGTTGTAATATAGTAAGGTTTTTTACACATCACGCATATCTCCTTTAAATTTTTTAATAAAACTACCACTAATTATAATATAACTGTTGCAATAAGTCAAAGATTATTGTTATAATAGTGGCGAAGCAAGAGACTTTTCGTTAACGCATGATTTCAAAATATTCCAAAAAATACGAAAACTAGAAAAATATAATAAAAATAAGATTTTTGAAAAAAATATAGTGTTTTTGTAATAAAATATATTATGAAACGTATAATATATAATTAACACTTACGAAAAGTTATAAATAGAGGGAAAGTGAGAATTGAAGAGAGGAGTTGTTATGATGATGACACAGAATTATGCCTACAATCAATCGGATAAACTCACAAGGCTATATCTTACTTATTCAAATACCATGAGGTATGTAGCAGCAAAGTATTTAAAGGACATGCAATTGGCTGAGGATATGGTACAAGAATCATTCTTAAAAGTATCCGAACATTTACAATCTATAGAAGATGTAGAGAGTAAAATGACGAAATACTATTTAATTACCATTATCCGTCATAAATGCATTGATTACATACGAAAAAGAAACAGAAGTAGAGAAACTCTTTACGATTTACAAGAAAATTTTTGTTCAGCTGATAATATGCCGCTTGAACATATTATTTTACAAGAAACGGTAGATGAAGTAAAAGTAATTATTGAAGGCTTAGATGAGAACTATCGAATCCCATTTTATAAACGATATTTTGAGGGATTAAGTAACTCAGAAATCGCAAATAGTATGGATTTATCTGTTAATCTAGTAGCAGTTCGGATTAACCGAGCTAAAAAAATGGTACAAAAACAAATGAATTGGTAATGCATAAGGAATGGTCTTGTCTATCTTTTCGATATCGGTTATAATTAAAAAGATATCGAAAAGGAGAGACCAGAAATTATGAAAATATTCGATACCCATGCACATTATGATGATACAGCATTTGATAAAGATCGCGAAGAATTACTTGATCATTTAATCAATCAAGAAAATGTCGGTGCAATTGTCAATATAGCTTGTGATTTAAAATCTACGAAGAGTTCATTAGCATTAGCGAACTCACATGATTTCATTTATGCAACTGCAGGTGTTCATCCAGATGATGTTGGAGAACTAAACGATGAACACCTTAATTGGTTACGCCAATTAGCAAAAAATGAAGAAAAAATTGTAGCAATTGGTGAAATCGGATTAGATTATTATTGGAATAAAGAAGCAAAAGAAATTCAAAAACATTGGTTTGTAGAGCAATTAGAGCTTGCTAAGGAATTGTCTTTACCGATAGTGATTCATAGTCGTGATGCAGCATCCGATACACTAGAAATTATTAAATCTTATAAATCAGATCAATTGACACTGAATATGCACTGTTTTTCTTATAGCATCGAGCTTGCTAAAGAATATTTAGATATGGGATATTATCTAGGCGTTGGAGGGGTTGTAACCTTTAACAATGGTAAAAAGTTAAAAGAAGTTGTTAAATATATGCCCTTAGAACGTATCTTATTAGAGACAGATGCACCCTATCTGACAGCCACACCTTTTAGAGGTAAGCGAAATGACTCAGGAAAGATAAAATATGTCGTAGAAGAAATCGCAAGACTAAAAAATCTTTCCACTGAGGAGGTTTTAGAAAAAACTTGGGAAAATGCTTGTAAATTTTATAATGTAAATTTAGATGGGAGAAATAATGGAGAAATTAAGTAATCCACAACAGACAATAGAAGTCTTACAAAAATACCAATTTAATTTTCAAAAAAAATTTGGGCAAAACTTTTTAATCGATGAGCATGTACTAGACAAGATTATTAATGCGGCCGATATTAAAGAAACGGATTGCGTATTAGAAATTGGCCCTGGAATTGGAACAATGACACAACACCTTGCTGAAAGAGCTGGAAAGGTTATTTGTGTTGAAATTGATTTAAACCTAATTCCAATTTTAGAGGATACCCTGTCTGCTTATTCGAATGTGAAAGTTGTTCAAGGAGATGTATTAAAGATTGATTTAAATCAATTAATACAAAAAGAAGGAGAAGGTAAACCTTTAAAGGTTGTTGCAAACCTTCCTTATTATATTACAACACCCATAATTATGGGACTATTTGAATCCAGTTTACCACTTGAGAGCATTACTGTAATGGTACAAAAAGAAGTTGCACAACGTATGAAATCAGAGCCTAGTTCTAAGGAATATGGTGCACTCTCACTAGCTGTGCAATATTACTCCAAACCTTCTATTGCAGCAAATGTGCCACCAAACTGTTTCATTCCTCGTCCTAAGGTAGGTTCTGCCGTCATTCATTTAGAACGATACAAAGAACCTCCAGTTCATGTTTTAGATAAAAAGTTAATGTTTCGTTTAATTCGAGCATCTTTTAATCAAAGACGTAAGACCTTAGTAAACAGTTTGAAAAATTCACCAGAATTAAATTTCAGTAAAGACGAAATTATAAACGCTTTACAAGAAAATGACTTAGCAGAAACCATTCGAGGAGAGGCGTTGTCATTAGAGCAATTTGCAGCACTTAGTGATAGTTTTACAAAAATGCAGTAAAGAGGGATGTGGATGAAGGCAATTGATTTGATTGTTGATAGACATCATGTATATGTCGGATTAGATACTATCGATTATATTATTGTAGATAATAAGGTATGCAAGATCCATAAAAATGATAGTGATGATATCGAACTCTTTCTACAATTAAAGTATTTTGAGGATATTTTACCAGCACAACATTTTGGACGTGTGAACCGAAAAAGTATTATCTCTTATCGTGCAGTAAAATCTATTGATGAGAAAATGCACATGGTCGATGGTACAGAATTTGAGATTAGTACCCGTAGATTATCTACTATAAAAAAAGAATATAAAAAATATTTACAAAATTATGTGGAGGATTCAAAGCCGTTTTTTGATGTAGGAAATTCCTATAATTGTATGGACCACCTTGATATGGCAGTTTCTGTGATGGAACTTGTAATCGGCCCAAATGGTGATTCCATTGACTTTATTATTCGTTATGTCAATGATAAAATGTCAAAATTATTAACAATTCCCAAAGAGGAATTAATAAATAAGACACTTTATCAAGATTTTAATTGGAAAATCTTAAAGCATACATTTGATACTTGTAGTTATGTAGCTCTTCAAGGAAAGAGTAAGGTTTTTACAGAATACAATTATGAACTACGAAAACCGCTAAAAATTAGATGCTATTCTCCACGTTACGGATATTGTGCTTGTATTATGGAAGAAGTTCCGGATAAAGATATGGAAAATATGATGGATGCAAACAAACAATCTAATGATGCACTCGTAGCATTACAGTTTGTCAAACAGATGCCAAATATCTTTAATGACGCCAAAGAAGAATATCTAATTATAAATTTAAAAGAAGAAGCTACTTGGCTATATCTTAGTAAA
This sequence comes from uncultured Lachnospiraceae bacterium, assembly GCA_902496125.1. GTDB lineage: Bacteria > Bacillota > Clostridia > Lachnospirales > Lachnospiraceae > TWA4. The sequence goes on along the minus strand of CABUZU010000056.1, from coordinate 2,848 downwards.
ACTTACCCACATAAAGAATTAAAATCCATTATCTATCAAGGATACTTACTTCATTTTGCTCAAAAGAGAGTCTTTGAAGAAGATAGAAATTATTTTATGGATAAACTAACGATTTCTACATTAGAATCTTATCTTAAAACTAATACAAAAACAAAATTCAATATTCGTTTACGAACAAAAAACGATCAATTTCGTTGGTATGAAGTATGTATTTATGCAGTAAATGACCAAGAATGTGTTCACATTATTATTCAAGACATTAACGATTCCATCATTTCTAAATATTTAAAAAAACAATTAAACCATTTCTATGAATGGATCGCTCATATTAATATCGAACAATCTGGAGCAATGTTTTATGATTTAGAATGCAATAAAGAATGTTTTGTGGAACACTACGAAGAACAAATTTTACAACCATTAAATACATCTTACGAACAAATGATAAAAAGATTAAAAAAACAAGACCAATATCATCTTGAGCAAAATGTTGTTTGCGAATATTTAGATGATGAAAAAGAAACCATCGTTATTGCCAAAGAGAAGATATAAAATGAACCAATTAATCGATAAAGAAATATTAAAAAATTTAATAAAAAAGGAAAAGCAAAAAAAGAAATATCTAACAGACTCCCTTATATTAGTAATTATATTTATACTACTCTTTCTATTATTAAAAGTTATCTTTGGAATTGCTATTGTAGAAGGAAATTCTATGCGCCCTTATCTAAGAAATAAAAATGGAACTTTATTTTATCGTCTTACGAAAGAATACAAGGTCAATGATATCGTTATTTTTCCTGAAGAAAATGATTTGCTAATTAAACGTATCATAGGCGTAGAAGGGGATATCATCGATATTGATAATGAAACTGGAACCCTTTATATAAATGGTGAAAAGGAAAATCGTTTAGGAATTGGACCAACTTATCTAGAGAGTGATGGAATTTCATTTCCGCTTGTTGTTGGAAAGGGTGAAATTTTTGTACTTGGAGATAATCGTTCCGATTCGAGAGATTCAAGGTCTTTTGGTTTAATAAGAACAAAAGATATTAAAGGACGAGTAATCTTTCAGTGGTCGATTGTAAAGGGCTTATAAAAAATGAGCTGTCGCGTTTGCGACAGCTCATTTTCGTCCCTAGTACACTTCTTCAATATCGTCTTCTTTTTCAGAAATATCATTTACAGGAGGTTCTAATCCTTCAATCTTGATATTGTTTTTCTGAGCATAATCCCAAAGTGCAGCATGAATTGCTTCTTCTGCTAATAGTGAACAGTGAACTTTTACTGGTGGAAGTCCGTCAAGTGCTTCCATAACCGCTTTATTTGTTACTTCAAGAGCTTCTTGAATGGTTTTGCCTGCTACTAATTCAGTTGCCATACTACTTGTAGCTACTGCTGCACCACAACCGAATGTTTTAAATTTTGCTTCTCTGATAATACCATTTTCATCGATATCTAAGTACATTCTCATGATATCTCCACATTTTGCATTACCAACAGTTCCTACACCACTTGGATTTTCCATTTCTCCTACGTTTCTTGGATTATTGAAATGGTCCATTACTTTTTCGCTATACATATCTATACTTCCTCCGAATTATTTGTTGTGTTTTTTAATAAAATCTTCATATAAAGGTGACATATCACGTAAACGTGCAATGATTTCCTTTAACTGGTCTACTGTATAATCAATATCTTCCATGGTTATCTTCTCTGAAAGTGTAAGTCTTAATGAACCATGTGCAATTTCATGAGGTAATCCAATGGCTAAAAGTACATGAGATGGATCTAATGAACCAGATGTACAAGCAGAACCACTAGAACCACAGATTCCCTTATTATCAAGAAGAATTAACATTGATTCACCTTCGATAAACTGGAAGCTAAAGTTTGCATTATTAGGAAGTCTCTTTACAGGATCCCCGTTTAATTTTACATAAGGAATCTCGTTCATAACTCTTTCAATCAAGTGGTCTCTTAACTTAATTTCATATGCCATACGTTCTTCCATATTCGCTGTAGCAAGCTGTGCTGCCTTAGCCATACCTACGATACCGGGAACATTATGAGTACCTGCACGTCTCTTACGTTCTTGTGCACCACCATGGATGAATGAACGAATCTTAACGCCCTTACGAATATACATAAGACCGATACCCTTAGGTCCATTGATTTTATGTCCACTTGCACTTAACATATCAATATGCATCTCGTCTACATTTAGTGGAATATGACCAAATGCTTGTACTGCATCTGTATGGAATAAAATTCCATGTTCATGAGCAATTTCACCAATTTCTTTTAATGGTTGAATACTACCAATTTCATTGTTCGCTGCCATTACAGAAATAAGAATAGTCTCTGGACGGATTGCTTTCTTTAATTCGTCTAATTTTAAAATACCATTTTCATCTACTGGTACATAAGTCACTTCAAATCCTTGTTTCTCTAAATATTCACAAGTATGAAGAATTGCATGATGTTCAATTGTAGAAGTAATAATATGATTTCCTTTATTCTTGTAAGCTTCACAAGTTGCCTTTAATGCCCAGTTATCGGATTCACTACCGCCACCTGTAAAGTAAATTTCATTTGTCTTAGCACCAATTACATTAGCTAAAGTTTCACGAGCATCCTCTACTGCTTCCTTTGCCTTGCCTGCAAAACTATAAATACTAGATGGGTTACCATAGTATTGTGTAAAGTAAGGTTTCATTGCATCAAGTACCTCATCATACACCTGAGTTGTTGCTGCATTATCTAGATATATATATTTATCCATCTCATTCTTCCTCCTGAGTTAAATTCCTATAAAATTTATATGAATTATTATAGAATATAAATT
>CABUZU010000055.1 GCA_902496125.1 uncultured Lachnospiraceae bacterium | reverse complement strand
TTTGCTTTCAGCAAATTCCTGTTCTTCTATTACTACATCTGTTGTATATACTTTTGCACCGTCTCTATTAACATAAGAACCCGTCTGAATTCTGCCTGTTACAGCAATCTTGGTTCCTTGATGTAAATACTTCTCAGCAAATTCTGCATTTCTATCAAATGCTACGCAACTAATAAAATCTGCACTCTGCTGATCTGCTCCATCATTGTTACGACGAAAACGTCTATCAACAGCTAAAGTATATCTGGCTACAGCCATCTGACTATCGCCACGGGAAGCATATCGAATATCTGGTTCTCTTGTTAATCTTCCCATTAAAATTACTTTATTCATTCAATCACCCGAAACTTTCTTAACTTAAGCTTCCTGTTTTACACATAAATATCTGATAACCTGTTCCATTAAACGAATGTGAGATTCAACTTCGTTAGGGCAGTTTGCATCTTCTGTTTCAAACTGAATGAAATAATAGAATGCTTCTCTCATCTTCTGGATTTCATAAGCAAGTTTCTTCTTACCGCTTTCGTTTACTTCAGTTACAGTACCGTTGAAACGAGCAATATAACCTTTTACTTTTTCGATTACAGCTGCTCTTTCTTCTTCATCCAGCTTTGTGCTTAAAACAACAGCTAATTCATACTTTTTCATATTAATGTTTACCTCCTTATGGACTCTTTTGCGGCTCTTAGACTAGCTAAAAGCAAGGATAATTCTTATAATTTATCACGGTTTATTACTATAACATAAAACTAAAATTTATGCAAGTGTTTTTTTCACAAGTCCTCTTGTATTTTTTTCTACAACCTTTCTTGATACCATAATCATATGGTCACAACCTATGCATTTTAAACGAAAATCAGCACCAACACGCAAGATTTCCCATTCATAGCTACCACAAGGATGTGGTTTTTTTAGTTTTACAATATCTCCTACTTCATAATTTAATCTCTCACTCATAGAAATTTACCTAAAACCTCTCCAATCGGCTGTGCAATTACTAAATCTGCCTTTGAATCCATAGGCGTTGTGCTTTTATTAATTAACACCAGCTTACTTCCTCTGTAATAATTAATAAAGCTTGCAGCAGGATAGACAGTAAGAGAAGTTCCACCAATAATTAGCATATCCGCATTTGAAATATACTCTAATGTCTTTTGAATCACATTAGAATCTAATCCTTCTTCATAAAGAACGACATCTGGTTTAATCATTCCACCGCAACTACATCTAGGAATTCCCGTTGATTTTAAAATTTCCTCAAATCCATAGAACTTTCCACATTTCATGCAATAATTTCTATGTACGCTACCATGTAATTCTAATACTTCTTTACTACCTGCTGCCTGATGAAGTCCATCAATGTTTTGAGTAATGACAGCTTTTAATTTTCCTTCTTTTTCTAATTTTGCCAATGCCAAATGAGCTTTATTAGGCTTCGCATTTGGAAAAAGCATTTTATTATGATAAAAACGATAAAATTCTTCTGGCTTTTTCATGAAAAAGCTATGGCTTAAAATCATTTCTGGTGGATAATCATATTGTTGATTATATAATCCATCTACACTTCTAAAATCTGGGATATTGCTTTCTGTTGACACACCAGCACCACCAAAAAATACAATATTATTACTTGCTTCAATCCACTCTCTTAAAGTATCTTCACTCATGAATATCCATCCTTTCTAGTTAGATTCTAAATACATTTTTGCTTTTTCATATCTCTTCTTTAGCTCTTCATAGTGAGCATCCTTTTCTAATAAACGACTCTCATCACTATTATGTTCTAAATCCGATAATTTTACTTTTCGTGCAATTGCATTGGGTTTTATTTTATACACATAATCCATATATTCTTCACTTTTATCTCTAGTAAGAAGTGCTACTGCATCTAATACCTCCTCACTAAATCCCTCTTTTTGCAAATCTTCAATCGTATAATTCGTATCCTCTACTACATCATGAAGTAAAGCAACACACACCTCTGCTTCCGTCTCCATAGATTCTGCTACATGAAAAGGATGAAAAATATAGGGAACTCCTGAACGGTCTACTTGATTTTCATGTGCTTTATAAGCTACTATCATTGCCTTTCTTGTCATCGGTGTATAAATCATGATTCTCCCTCCAATTACATTTTAATATCTACTCTACTGTCGTCTCACAAATCCACCCCGTCTGTCCATCATCTAATATAATTTCATACCAGGTTCGATTCGAATTATCTTTTTCAGATTTTCCTGTTCCCTCAAATTCTTTACCTTTTTTATAAGTATCAATACGCTTATAAGAAGTTCCAGGACCACTTCTTACATTCGCATTTGCTACATTTACGGTATAAGTTTTATGGTCATCTGCCTGTATTTCTACAGTTTTAGTAGGTATTTTCGTTGATGTCTTCTCTCCTTTACCTATAAAGGTTGTAAGGGATACATTAATTACTAATATAATAGGAATAATGATTAAATAAATTTTTGTTCCCTTTTTTATCTTTTTACTTTGGGCTAACTGTTTAAACGTCGCTTGCGTTACTTGAGCATTTACCATTCCATTTTCTTTTTTCATCACAATCGGTTCCTTGCTCAATAACAAATTATTATTAAGCGTAATGTTTTTCCTAAGTTCTACTAAATGCTCTTCTAAATCTTTCGAAAATAAGGTAATTTCCTGATAGCATCCTTGTAATTTTTGCCAAATACCATAAGATGCTAATTGTTTCAAAAACTGTATCAAACAAATTCCTGATAAAATGATTGAGCAAATATAGATGATACGAAGTAAAATGCCATAATCCCAACTTCCAACACGAATAAATCCAACAATGCAATATAAAATAACTAATGCACTAATAATTGCACTAAGGATTGATAATTTTCCATTTGGTACATTTTTACTTGATGTCTTTTTCTTCTTAATTGCAAGCATCTCATTTTTCCAAGAACTTGCTTGTTCTTTTAATGCTTCTAAATGCTTCACAGCTTCTTCTTTCATCGAAACTGCTGCTAAATTTAATCTCTCAGGTGTATAATCCTTTACCTGTGTTTTTAACCAGCCAACTGGTACTGCCTGATAACGACTTGATGAAACAAAATACGCATCTGGATGAGAACTTGTAATTCGATATTTACTAACTTCATAAAGATTAAATTGATATAACCATAAATTGTTCATAAACTCTCTCTTTAAATCATTATAAAGTTGGCATAATTCTTCATAAGAAGCACCAAGTTCATTTAAGCTTTTATCCGGAGTAAACTCTAGTCTATCTAATGAGTCAACTAAAATATGCTCCATTGCCTCATCCATTTGATAAAAATCAATGTTTTCTTTTACCCAAAACTGAGGTTGCATTTTAATATAGTCAACATATAAATTTACAATTCGGTCATGATTTTCACTACTAATTCTTTCTAAAAGCATCAGTGCATGACCTACCCACTTTTCATCTTTATAGACTCCATTTTCTCTATAATAGAAATTATACCATTCATTATATACATTGCCATATCCTAAATCATCTAACCAATTGACAAAAGAAGGCTTTTGAAAATCCTCTAATAATACATCGGCTAAATTCTCTACCACTTCACTGATATGTCTAATATAATCAGCAACCGACATACCTTGTTCATCCCAATAATAAGTTTCCTCTACCATAAAAATTCCTTTCTTAGCCAAAAATTCCAGGCAATACTAAAACTTGTTCTTCTGATAGCATGAAATCATAATTTATTTTCACAATTTTCATCACTTGTTCTATTTTTAATAATTCGGATGCCTTCATCCATAACTTTGCCAAATGAATTTGAAATGGTAAACCATCTGAAAGTAAAGTCTTTTCTGCCTGTAAACGATTCTTTTCTAATGAAGTATAAATTCCCTGTAAACGTTCGACTGAGAAATCTTGTGCTAAGATTTGTCTAAAACGTTCATTGGTAAGTCTTCTTCGTTCTAATGTAGCATTTTTTAAGTCTTCTTTTTCAAGACGCTCTGTCTGTTCTAAATCATAAAACGTCTTTTGATATTCCTCTTCTTCTCTTTGTTCACTTTGCTGCATCTGCACAGTCAAAATTTGATGAGCCTTCCTAATCTCTGTTAATTGGTCTTCTAAAATCTGAATTTCTGAATTTCCCTTCTTTTCTAAGGCTTCATTTTCAATATCACATAAATATCTTGCCTTACTAAGTAGGTTGCAAAAAGATGCATATTCTACTAAAAGATTATCATCACCCAATTTCAAACGAACCTTTGCTAATAATGTATTCGTCTTTTTTGCATTAATTACTTCAACGATACGTTCAAAATCTAGCTCCTTAAAATCTTCTAACGAGGTAATCTCTGGAAAGAAATCGCCATATGCTGCATATTCTTTTTCATATCGAAAATAATCTGGGTTTTCGATTTTTTCTTTCCAAGCTTCAATATTTTTACAAATCGTATTATTTCGATTAATACTAGATTGTAGAGCTTGTTCCTTTGTATTAACCTGATTATCAAGAGCTTGTTCTTCTGCTTCTTTTGTCTGAATTAATTGAAGTCGTTGTGCCTTTTTTGTTTGCTTTTTCTCATTAATACTATTTTGAGTAATATCTTTACGATTCATTTGTTTTTGTTCTAATGAATTTTTTTCCTCTTCAATCCATCTTTCATCTTCTTCACAAGTCTGAACATATTTATTTAGCTCTTTAAAGAAAGCTTCTAATACTTGTAATGACTGTTCCATATAGTTATCCTTTCTTGTATATTAACAACCAAAATGGCAGTTACAGTTCAGTATAGCACAACTATTTTAAAAATAAAAGAGGTACTACAAACATTGTAGTACCTCTCATTCTTATACAATTATAACTTACTCAGCTGTACACTGTACAGAAGTAATAGCTACAACACCAACGATATCATCTGCTGAGCATCCTCTAGATAAATCATTGATAGGAGCTGCGATACCCTGAGTTACAGGACCATAAGCTTCTGCTTTTGCAAGTCTTTGAGCTAATTTATATCCGATGTTACCTGCATCTAAGTCAGGGAAGCAAAGTACGTTTGCTTTACCAGCAACTTCACTACCTGGAGCTTTAGAAGCTGCTACACTAGGAACGATTGCAGCATCAAGCTGTAATTCACCATCAATCTTATACTGTGGATACTGTTCCTTAGCAAGTTTTGTTGCTTCAACTACTTTATCAACATCTGCATGTTTTGCAGAACCTTTAGTAGAGTGAGATAACATAGCTACTAATGGCTCTTCCTGAACTAATAACTTGAATGATTCTGCTGAAGAAGCAGCGATTGCAGCTAATTTTTCAGGATCTGGATTCTGCTCTAAACCAGAGTCAGCAAAGATAAATGTTCCGTTTGCACCGTATTCGCAATCTGGAACTACGATTAAGAAGAATGCTGATACTAATTTACAACCAGGTTTTGTCTTAACAATCTGTAATGAAGGTCTTAAAGTGTTAGCTGTTGAATGGCAAGCACCAGATACTACACCATCAGCATCTCCCATTTTAACCATCATACAAGCATAGAACATATAATCTGTTACTAATAATTCTCTAGCTTGGTCTACAGTTAACCCTTTTTTCTTTCTAAGTTCTGCTAATTTTTCAGCGTAAGCTTCTAATTTATCAGAAGTATGAGGATCAATAATCGTAGCTCCTGTGATATCGAAGTCTTTCTTATTTGCTTCAACTTCTTCTGGGCTAGCTAAGATTACGATATCAGCGATATCCTCTGCTAAACATTTAGCTGCTGCTTCGTAAATTCTTACGTCCATTCCTTCTGCTAAAACAATTTTTTTCTTGTTTGCTTTTGCTCTTGCTTTAATTGTGTCAATGAATCCCATGACATTAGCTCCTTTCATGTATGACATGTATAAAATACACCCTTTTTCACAACATTATACAGCATTTTCCATAATGTTACAAGAATTATTCTTGTATTTTTTACAAATCTATATAATAATAAATAAAAAACAAAAAAGGAAGTATTTATGACTACTGTAGGAATTATTGCAGAATATAATCCTTTTCATAAAGGACATCAATATCAAATTCAAAAAATAAAAGAACAAACAGGGGCAGACTTTATCATCGTCGTTATGAGTGGCGATTTTATGCAACGCGGTGCCCCTGCTCTAATTGACAAATACAGTCGAACCGCTATGGCTCTTGCTGGAGGTGTAGACATTGTCTTTGAGCTTCCTGTGCTTTTTGCAACCTCATCTTCTGAGAACTTTGCTAGAGCGGGAGTCGCACTACTTAACCAATTAGGAAATGTAGATTATCTATGTTTTGGCAGTGAACTTGGAAATCTTGCTCCACTAAAAGAAGCTGCAAATCTTCTTATTAATGAACCAGTTGAATTATCTTCTATTTTAAAAGAAGCTATGCGTGCTGGAAACAGCTTTCCCGTTGCTAGAAATAAAGCCCTATCCTCTTTTTTACCTTATGAGGAATCTACTTGGACTAGCCCAAATAATTTACTAGCGATTGAATATTTAAAGGCAATTGAATATGTTCATTCTTCTATTACACCAATTACCATTAAACGAGAAGGTAGCTTTCACAGCGATGCAATAGATACTTCCTTTGCTAGTGCCTCTGCAATTCGAAAGGCTCTTGCTCATGCGAAAGATGTCACTGCTAAAATTCCAAGAGAAAGCCTTCCCTATTTATCAAACCATCAATTAGACTGGGAAGATTTATATGATTTTTTATCCATTGAAATATTAAAAAACTGGACTAATTTAACGGATTACTTAGATATCAGCACGGAACTTTCCAATCGAATTCAAAATGTATTTTCTAAAAGCTGTTCTATGGAAGAGCTTTGCCAAAATTTAAAGACCAAACAATATACCTATACAAGAATCCAACGAGGTCTTTTACACATTTTACTTGGAATAAAAAAGGATTTTAAAACAGATTATGCTCCTTATGCGAGAGTTTTAGGCTTTCGAAAAGAAAAATCATCATTTTTTAAAGAAGTTTCATCGTCTATTCCACTTGTTACAAAGATGACGAAGTTTCATCATCCATTATTAGACCTCGAAATAAAAGCTAGCTCCATCTATGAACTAGCTTTAAAAAATAAATATCAATGTAAAGATTTAAAAAATGAATTTACAAGAGGAATGATTATCTACTCTCAATCAAGCGATAACTAATCTGTGAAAGAACGGCTGTAATACCAATGCATACAATTAAACCAACGGTTTCTATTGCAATGCCACTTCCAATTCTTGGCATAATTACACGTAACCATCCTTTTACGACAAAGTAATGAATTAAATAAAAGGAATAAGTGGCATTGCCAAATTGTACAAATAGAGAATGAAATGTACATCCTTGTCCTAAAATAACAAGAATACAAAAGACAATTCCAACACAAATAGTTAACACAAGGTTTTCTTCAAAATAAAGAGACAAAACGACAAAAAGCACACAACCTAAAATGGTCACTACTTCTGGAACCTTAACTTCGATTCGATACTTGTTAAATTTAGGAAGTAAAACAGCTAAAATCATTCCAATACTAAAATTTATCATATAAATACGACCATAAGTTTCTGAAAACAATGTAACACGAACCACATTTTGTCCTAAAAATGTAAATAGAAGTAAAACGATAGCCGTTATCATTCCTGCTTTTTTCTTATTTAAAATACAGGCAAGATAATATACTAAATAAACAAATACTTCTACAGTAAGTGTCCAACAAATTGGATAGAGCGGATAAACCCCAACCTCTGTTGCATAAGGAATAAATAGCATGGATTTAATCAAAGCTTTTATAGAAGTCTCAGAGCTATGTATTAAACTAGGCGAAATAAATCCTAAAATAAAGACAAGAATCGTTGTCAAATAATAAAGAGGTAACAGCTTACGTGCTCTCTTTTTCCAATAACCTTCTAGGCTTTTATTTCTTGTCGAATAGACTAATACAAATCCACTAATTAAAAAGAAAACTGCAACACCCATTTGTCCATTTGAATGTGCCTTACCTGTCATAAAGTAATGGCTACAAAGCACTGTAATGGCTGCATATCCTCTAAGGATTTGTAAAATTTCAATTTTTTTACTCACTGGCAACTCTCCAACTCTCCTTTTTTTTATCATTCTACACAAATTTTTAGAAAAGTACAAGGAGTAGTTGCCATTTCATCATCTTATCCTATTTACTTTCTTTTCAATCATTGCAATTGCCTGATATAAAAATGCAGAAAGGATACAAAGTACGATAATCGATGCCATTACCATTGTCATCTTAAAGGTTTGACTTCCATAAATAATTAAATAACCAAGTCCTGCATCTGCTGCCAAAAATTCTCCGATAATCACACCAACGAGGCATAATCCAATATTTACTTTCATCGTTGCAATTAATACCGGAATAGAACTTGGAATTGCTACTTTACAAAGTACATCCAAACGGCTTCCACCCATTGACTGAATAAGCTTAATTTTCTCTGTATCTGTCTGGTTAAGGCTTGTTGTCATTGTGATTGCTGCACTAAAAACAGCAATTAAAATTCCTGTTACAATTACAGTTTTTCTGTTATTGCCAAGCCATACAATTAAAACAGGTGCTAGTGCAGATTTCGGTAGACTATTTAAAACCACTAAATATGGTTCTAAAATCTCACTTGTTTTTCTACTGCTCCACAATATGATGGATAATAGTAATCCTAATATTGTTACGAATAAAAAGCTAACAATGGTTTCAAAAAGCGTTACACTCGTATGATAAAATAAGCTTTTATCCATGCAAGCTTCTATTAAATAGTTACCCATTTTAATCGGTGAGCTAAATATAAAATCATTCACGACACCAATCCATGCTAAGACTTGCCAAAGACACAGTAAAAATATCAAAATCACCATTCGCATCACCATTACACTGATACGATGATTTTTTTCTCTTCTAATAAACGCCTTCTGATTTTTAGACTGCATCACTTTTTTTAATCTCCTTCCACAATTTATCAAAATATATTGAAAATTTTGCATGGCTGCGTCTTTGAAGGGGCGTTAATTCTTTATCAAAATCTAATTCAATTTCTGCCTGTACATTAGCAGGACATTTAGAAAGTACTAAAACTCTATCACCAATACTGACTGCTTCTGCAAGGTCATGCGTTACTAATACCGCTGTCTTTTTAGACTGTTTGATTTTCGTAACAATATCACTTCCAACCTCTAGCCTCGTCTGATAATCGAGTGCCGAAAATGGTTCATCTAATAATAAAATATCTGGCTTTAATGCAAGGGTTCGAATTAAGGCAGCCCTTTGCCTCATACCTCCAGATAATTCAGAGGGTCTTGACTTAGAATATCCTTCTAGATGATATTCTTTTAGTTGTTTTTCTAATTGCTTAATCGAAGTAGAACTTAGACTTTTACGAATTTCAAGTCCTAAAGATAGGTTTTTTAAAATACTTCTCCACTGAAATAAATGGTCTTTTTGCAGCATATATCCAATACGCTTATCTCCTCTTTCTACTTCTTTTCCAAAGATGAAAACCTTGCCATCCTCAGGCTTTAATAACCCACAAGCTAACGAAAGAAGTGTAGACTTTCCACAACCCGATGGACCTACAATTACACAAAATTCCCCCTCTCTAATTACAAAATCGAGTCCTCTAATTACTGCTGTTTCTTTTTGCAATGTATGATAAGAAAAACTGACATCTAAAAACTGCATTGCAGGTGTCACGCTATACCTCTTACTCTATTTTGATTTTAGTATATAATATGATACGAAGTGTAAAAGGTCATAAAATTCATGGACTTTTCCCTTACAAAGTGGTATACTTAATACATAAAAAACGATAACTACATAGTGTAAAAAAGAAAGGATTTCATATGATTTATTACGATAGCAAAAGTACGGACCCTCGTTATAATTGTGCATTAGAATCTTATTTATGGCACAACCATGGTGACCAAGAATTGTTACTTTTATGGTTAGATGATGTCAGCGTTGTAGTAGGAAGAGACCAAAATGCTTTCAATGAACTTGATATGCAGATTGTAGGTCCTGCACAGATTCCTGTCATTCGTCGTAATACCAATGGTGGAACCGTTTTCCATGACCTTGGTAATTTAAATTTTTCCATTATTGCTAAATCAGATTCAGATGACGATGACTTTGAACGTTTCCTAAATCCAATCATCCATGCATTACAAAGTCTTGGAGTCAATGCATCAATTGAAAATGGTTCTGAACTTTCTATTGATGGAAAGAAAATTTCAGAAAATGCCCAGATTCATGCCGATGGATTCATTCTTCACCATGGAACGTTACTATTTGATTCAGATTTAGACCGCTTACGTTTTTATATGAAGAGAAGTGGTGCAAAAATTGTCACTGATGCACAGGCTAGTATTCCTCGTCTAGTCACTAATATGAAACCTTATTGTAAAGAAGGTACTTCTATGCAAGACGTTATGAATGCGTTAATTCATGAATTTACTGACGAGGGAACAACTCGTCTTCACTTACACGCTCCACAACATGAAGAAATTCAAAAAAAAGCGAAAGAACGTTATGAAAGCTGGGAGTGGACATTTGCTAAGAATGCAACCTTTTCTTTCCATAAAAATAGTTTTTGGAAAGGCTATGAGGCTTGGATTGATTTAGAAGTAAAAGACGGTATCATTCAAACAGGACATGTTGTCAGTAAAAATATTGATTTGAACGAGATGCAACATGAACTCATTGGTCAAAAATACAACTATTATGAATTAAAAAATGTTATGCCAAACCGTGTGAATTTATTCTTTTAAACTACAAAGGGGAGATGCAACGCATCTCCCTACTTTTTATACTGTCTAAAAAATTCTGATAGGCTTACTAATGTCTTAGATAACACCCTAATCTCTTCTTCACTAAATTTTTCAAGTATCGCATCAATCATCTGATTGTGAAAATTTTCATGGTGGTGATAAGCATTCCTACCTTTACTCGTTAAATAAATATAAACGACTCGTCTATCGTGTTCTGAACGTTCTCTCTCTGTATATCCTTTTTTTACTAAGCTATTCATTGAAGTTGTAAGAGAACCGACTGTAATATTTAATTTTGCAGCGATTTCAGACATCTTACCACCATCTAATCCTACCGCTTCAATGATGTGCATATCATTGTTGGTAATATCTTTAAATTCTTCGGTAATAATTGCTTGTTCTTCTAATTTTAAAATTTCATTAAATAAATATACTAACGTATCATTTAACACTTCACGAGTATTCATATTTTGCCTCCTCTTGCATTTACCTATAGTATAGCACAAGAAGGTTACATTTGTCTAAATCTTTGATATCTTTTTTCTAATAATTCTTCTTTACTATAAATAGAATACTGATTTAAAAATTTTAAAATTTCATTATCTAAAACTGGAATAATATCCCAAAGATTTTCTCTTGTAAGTAGCTCTTCTTCCTTAAAAACTTTTTCTACCATTCCAAGCTCTTTTAAATCTTTTGCCGTCAATTTCATGACATTGGCTGCATCCTTTGCACGCTTGCTGTCTTTATAAATAATTGAAGCAAATCCTTCTGGAGAAAGAATCGAATAAATTGCATTTTCCATCATCCATACTTCATCGGCAACTGCTAGGGCTAGTGCACCGCCACTGCCACCTTCTCCAATTACAACCGATAAGACTGGTACGCTAAGACCTGACATCTCACTAATATTTCTAGCAATTGCCTCTCCTTGTCCTCTTTCTTCTGCTTCTAATCCACAAAATGCACCTGGCGTATCGACAAGACAAATAACTGGTCGATTAAATTTTTCTGCTTGCTTCATTAATCTTAAAGATTTGCGATATCCATCTGGAGATGGCATACCAAAGTTTCTTTTAATATTTTCTTTGGTTCCGTTTCCCTTTTCTTGTGCAATTACTGTTACAGGCATTCCATGAAAATAAGCGACTCCACCAACAATTGCTGCATCATCTTTATAATATCTGTCTCCATGAAGCTCCATGAAATCATCAAACAATATATCAATATAGTCCATTGCAGTTGGTCTATCCTTATCCCTTGCTAAAAGAACATGGTCCCAAGCATCGATATCGTTAAAAGAATTACATTCTTTTGTTTCTTCAATTGCCTTTGTTTCTATTTTTTTACTATGAATCTCTAAAAGATAAGAAAGGGTATTTTTTAGTTCTTTTCGCTCTACAATCGCATCTAAAAATCCATGCTCTAATAAAAACTCAGAGCTTTGAAATCCCTTTGGCAATTTTTGACCAATGGTCTGTTTAATTACTCTTGGTCCGGCAAAACCAATTAAAGCTCCTGGCTCTGCCAAAATAATATC